>BEHN01000017.1 GCA_002898535.1 bacterium HR11 | reverse complement strand
ATCGCCTGCCAGACCTCCGCCTGCCGCCGGAGCCGCGCTTCCGCATCGGGCGTCGGTTCCAGTCGGCACCGGACGGTGATTTTCGGCGGTTTCATGGGGTGCCGGCTCCGATTTTTTACCCTATTTTTGCAGAAGGTCGGGAAAAGTCCAGTCTGCCCAGCATCCGCCATTCGCCATTCGCTACTCGTCATTCGCCACTCGCTACTCGCCATTCGCTACTTATGTGCTATGAAATTCCATAAAATCCATCGGAAAGCCACAATAAGGCCAGCTGTTGCCAACCCTCCGCCTTCCGAACACCAGCAGTCATGCCGGTGCCCCCCTGTCCGGGCGCCGCCCGTCATGGCGGCGTCCCTCCCATCGGAACGCCGGGAGTCATCCCGGCGTCATTCATAGAGAACCGCCAGTCATGCCGGTGTCATCCTTAGAGAGCCGGCAGTGATACCGGCGTCCAGATCCCGGATAGTCCGGCTCCACCTGTGATGATCGACTTAGGGCGTCGGAGCGGGTCGAAGCCGGATATACGAGCGCCAGGCCCGCCGACTCAAGGCCGGCACGACGGCCAGGAAGACACCCGGCGGCCGAGCCGCTTGAAGGGCCTGATAGGCCCGCCAAGCTTCGTAAGCCCGCGTAAACCGACCCCACAGGGCGAGGCCGCTCCCGGACCACTGCACGGGATGAGCCCCCAGTCGTCGAAGCCGTTCCTTCCAGGCCGCCCATTCCGGCCATGCGGTCTCGATCACGGGGGCGAAGTCGTTGGCGGCTTCTTCGAGGGCCGCCGCCAGCTGGGCCGGGTCGTCCAGCAAGGTCGGAACGTCCGGCCGGGTCGGGGCCTCTGGACGGATGTCGTCCAATCGCTGATACATGACCCCCGTGATAGCTCGCTCGGGCGGGACCCACAGGACAAACCATTCGGTTTCAGGGGGGTCGTCCGGCAGGGGCCAAACTTGATCCCCATAGCCGCCGGCCAGAGCCTTTCCCCCGTACAGGAAGAAAGGCACGTCCATCCCGACGGCCCGGGCGTGTTCGTGGAGTTCCGACACGCTGAGGCCGAGGCCCCAGACCTCGTTCAGGGCCATCAGGAGGGCCGCCGCGTCGGAACTCCCGCCGCCGAGGCCCGCCGCCACGGGAATCCGCTTCCGGAGACTTATATGCCAGACACCCGCCGGCCGGACCGCAGGCCCCTCCGTCAGCCGCCGCACGGCCCGGGCCAGCGTCGTCGCCTCCGGGTCGGAGCCGACGACCGGGTCGACGGCCCATCGGACCTCGAGGGGTCCGTCCGGGCGAAGGCACCGGATGTCGATCTCATCCCAGAGGCCGACCGTCTGGAAAAGGGTCACCAGGGGGTGGTAGCCGGCCGCGTCCCGGGCGCCGACCCACAGGAAACGATTGATTTTCGCCGGTGCGAAGACTCTCCAATGCATGGGGAACGGTCTCGGGTCCCAGATGCCAGGCCCCGGCCGGATGGCCGAGTCGGCCATGCAGAACGGTTCACCTGGAAGAAAGGGGCCCGGGTGCCGGATTCGAGACCCCCTTCTATCGCCTTTTATGGCCCGGGACCTCTTTCCCGGGCCCGCCGGACGTAGTGCTGATCGCCGACCCGGTGCGTCCACTGCTGGCGGGCGGCAAACTCCAGCCAGGCGATGGTCCACTTCCGGGACCATCCCGTCGCCTGCTTGACGTCGCCCACGGTCACGTAGTCCCGACCCTCGGCCAGACGTTCCAAGAGCTGGCGAAATTGACGCCCATAGTCGGCGTCGACCAGGTGCAGGACGCCTTCCATCTCCACGGCGAGGACGCCGGCCGACTTCCGCAGGTACACCAGGAGGTCCTCCGGGTCGACGCCCATCTGGAGGGCCCGGTCCCGGACGTCCGGCCACCGCAGGCCCTCCCAGGGGTGCCGGGCGATCTCGGACCGCAGGTCCTGAATGGCCTCGGCCAGGTCCGGCGGAAGGACGACCTGGAACTCGGCCAGCCGGACCTCGTCCTCCTCCTGGACGATGCGGCCTTCCTGGACCCAGGCGGCGATGACGCCGTTCCAGAAAGGATGGACCCGCGGACACCACTGCTGGACCCACGTCTCCCGGGGCATGCCCGACCGAAGCGGATGCCGGGCGTGATATTCGGCCAGGACCCGGCGAGCCCGCTCCCAGGCCGTCTGGACGGCCGGGGCCGTCGTGACGAACGTCGCCTCGGGCCATCGGTCGGCGACCAGCCGGCCGGCCTCGACGAGGGGTCTCAAGTGCTGACGGAGCGTCTCATCCGTCCAGCCCGTCCAGGCCTGGAGGTCCGACCAAGTAACCCCCGCCAGACCGTGGAGTTCGACATACCGCTCCAGCCGCGCCTCGGGCGTCAGGTCCGGCCAGTCCTTCCAGGCGGCAGCGACCGCCCGCTCCCGACGGCGGGTCCGCCGCCCGACGGGTTCGATGAGCTGGCCGCCCCCGACGGCCCGCGTGGGCGAGATGGCCCGGAGGACGAAGGCGTCGCCGGCGTTTCCGGCGACCGGCCCGGCAAACACGAGGCGGACGAGGGCCGCCTCGGGCCACTGGGCCGGCACCGAACCGACCCAAAACAGGCGGGCGACGTGGGCGGCCGCCCCGTGATGGAAGTGGAACCGCATGACCGAGCTGGGCTTCCGCCACCGGCCCGCCTCGGGGAGCCACCGGACCCAGGCGTACCAGGCCCGGTCGACGGTCATCCGACCCGGTTCGGCGACCCAGTCTCCACGGGTCAGCTCGGTATGGTGAACGCCCTGCAGGTTCAGGGCCGTCCGGGCACCCGGGACGGCTTCCGGGACCGACCGCTCATGGACCTGAATCGAGCGGATCGTGGCCGTCAGACCCTTCGGATAGACCGACACCGTCTGACGGACCCGGAAGGGCGCGCCCTCCATCGTGCCCGTCACGATGGTCCCCACGCCGGCCAGGGCAAATACCCGGTCCACGGCGATCCGGGGGGCTTGGACCGGCGGCGGCACGGGCAGGCGGTCCAGCAATTCGACCAGGGCCTGCCGCAGGCGGTCCAGGCCGTCCCCCCGTAAGGCCGAGACCTCGAGGATGGGGAAATGGCCCCAGCCGAATTCCGTCAGCCACTCCCGGACCGTCTCGGCGACGAAAGCCCGCCAGTCGTCGTCCACTCGGTCGATCTTGGTCAGGGCGACGAGGCCCTCCCGGATGCCCAGCAGGCGGCAGACCTCGGCGTGCTCGACCGTCTGGGGCATGACGCCCTCGTCGGCGGCGACGACCAGGAGGACGGCGTCGACGCCGGCCGCCCCGGCGATCATCGTGTGGACCAGCCGTTCATGGCCCGGGACGTCCACGAAGCTGACCCAGCGACCGTCCGGGAGCCGCCAGGGCGCAAAGCCGAGCTCGATGGTCATGCCCCGCCGCTTTTCCTCCTCCAAGCGGTCCGTGTCGATGCCCGTCAGGGCCCGGACCAGGGTCGTCTTCCCGTGGTCGATGTGGCCGGCCAGGACGATCGTGAGGCCCATCCGCATGGAACTCTCCTGCCCCGGGCAGACGACCTGCTTATCCGCCCGCCTGCCCGTCTGCCGACCTGCCCAAGACGACGGTCATCGTCTGCTCCGACTGCGAGCCGAAGGGCGGGAATTCAACGGTGAAGACGCCCGGCGCATCTATATAGTAGTTTAGGCTTCGGCCCCGGCCATCGACGACACGCAGGACGGCCCGGCCGGGGGCGTAGAGCGTCCACCGCATGGAGTGATTCGAAAAGAAGCGGCTTTCCGGACCGCCGGGCCCGCCCGTTCGGTCGATGCGGACCGACAGGACGACCTCTTCCCGGTCCGACTCTCGCCGATACCGGGCCTGCACGCGAGCGCCCAGGTATCCGGCCAGCTCCCGAAATGAGATGATGCGTCGGTACCCCCGATGCTGAAAGAAGGCGATCTGATGATGGATCCACCGGATCGGCGGCACGTGCGTCCGGAGGTCCCACTCGTGTAGGCCGATGACGACAGGGTAGCCCGACTCGTCGAGGTCCGGGTCCTCCACGTAAGGCAGGTGGGCCCAATGGACGATCAGGCGAGCGGTCTCCAGGATCGGCGTCCGGGTCAGGTCGAACAGCGTCTGGGCGTGCATGACGGCCAGGCCCAGCCGCTGGGCGATCACGGGCGTCGCCGCGTCGTAGGCGTGCATCGGGGGACTGAAGGCCACGGGTGCCCGTCCAAACCACCGGCGGATGCGGTCGATGCTGGCCTGGAGATGCGCCTGCTGGGTCGCCTCGGGAACCGGTCGCTTCATATAAAGGTCGAAAAATTCAGATATCCATAGAAACCGTCGGGGCCGCTGGGGGTCCCGGCACCATTCCTGTAAAAAGGGCGTCGTGTGGATGTAGCCGTGGGACTCGATGTCCACGACGTCCCGGGCGACCAGGTCCCGCAGGGCTTGGAACTCGGCCGAAAAGTCGTAGACCCGGTCGCCCAACCGGTAGGTCACGTCCCGGACGTCGTAGATGCGGCCGCACGTCCGATCGGTGACGGGCCGACCCCGGAGGTAGAGCGTGCCGGCCCGACCGTCGCCGTCGTCGACGAAGCCGCTCACGTACATGACGCTCAGCCGGGCCTGGTGGGCCTCGACCAGACGACCGATTTCCATCCACTCGGCCGCCGTCAGGCCCGCATAACGGGTCTGATAGCGAGGCGGCGCTTCCGTGTTCCAGATCTTCGAGGACGTCTGGGGGTCGTCCATCCGCAAGACGGCCGTGTGCCGCAGGGGCGCCGCCACGGCGACCGGGAGCCAGGCCGTCAGGTATCGAAAGACCCACCCGTCCAAGCGGTCCGGCCGGACGGACCAAAGCTCGTCGGCCGGGAACCCGATGAGGACGGCGGCCCCGTCCCCATACGGATGGCGCACGATCAGGGGCCGGGCCGGCCGACCCGCCGTGGCCCAGACCTCGACGCCGGCCGGGTCGGTGACGACGACCCGGCGCGCCCGACGGGGCCGGATCGGGACTTCCGAGGCGTCCGTCCCGTCGGGGGGCCGGAAGACGACCGACCGGACAGTAAATCGGGGGGCTTCGACACGAACGCCGTAGACGTCCGCCAGACGGGCGTCCCAGGCGTCGGCCGTAGTGACCAGCGTCGTACCCGCCCGGACGGCCTCCCGAAGCTCCCGGACGACGCCATCGGACAGCGCCGAGGCCGGGCAGGCCAGCCAGGCCAGGCCCCGACGACCGACGGACCGGTGGCCGGGCCGGTCCAGCCAGCGGACGTCCGACGGGAGGCCGTTGAGCCGCAGGAACTCGACGACGGGTCGAGCCGCGCTGGGCTGGCGGGCCCACCAGACGGGGACCCCCGAGGGCAGAGCCGTCTCGCAGGTCCAGACCTCGACCGTCAGGTCCCAGTCGGGCGGGGCCGACGAGGCCAGGCTAAGGATGGTCCCCAGCAAGAGAAAAACTGCGAATTGCGAATTAAGGCCTGGGTGTGAAACGATGCGGCGTACGGGATACAGGATGCGAATGCCCTTCTCCCGAACCGAACGGCCCTGCTCATTCACAATTCGCAATCCGCAATTCGCAATTTCCCTATAATTCGATGCCCTGCGCCCGACACCACTCGATGGACCGCCGCATCCCCTCCCGGAGGTCGACCTGGGGGTCGTAGCCCAGCTCCCGACGGGCTTTCTCGATGCTACAGGCGATGCTGTAGCCCATCTCACCGGCCACGTGGACATACGTACTGTAAAAGCCGGTCGCTTGAATGAGGGCGTCGGCCCACTGACATGCCTTCGAGACAAGGCGGGGCACGAAGATCGGGCGGAAGGGGTTCACGCCCAAGAGGTCGGCGATCGTCTCGTAGATTTCCCGGACCGAGTAAGGCCGGGCGTCGGCGATCCAGTAGACCTGGCCGACGGCCTGAGGGGCCACGGCGGCCCGGATCAGGCCCTGCACGGTGTTGTCGATGTACGACATGCTCCGCCGCTGACGGCCGTCGCCGAAGATGACGGCCCGGCCCCGGCGGATCATCCGGAACAGGGTCGTCTGGCGCTCCGGCTGGCCGGGTCCGTAAAACCAGCAGGGCCGCAGGACGACGCCCTCGATAGAGCCCGCCCGGGTCGCCCCGAGGACGGCCTGCTCGGCGAGCCACTTGCTCCGGCCGTAGTGCATGTACGGCCGCGGGGGGTCGTCCTCCGTGAACGTATGATCCAGGCGGGGGTTCAGGCCCGCCGGCGAGTTGCTACTCACGTAGACGAACCGCCGGACGCCGGCCCGGACGGCTTCTTCCAGGACGGCCTGCGTGCCGTGGGTATTGACCTCGTAGAGTTCCCGAATCCGGCGAGGATGGATGAGGCCGGCCAGGTGGAAGACGGTATCGACCCCGCGGAGGGCCTCCTGCAGGGCGGCCCGGTCCCGGACGTCGCCGACGACGACCCGGACGTCCCAGGCCGTCAGGGGGCCCGGGTCCCGGCCCGGTTGGACGAGGCACGTCACCCGGGACGGTGGCGGCTGACCCGGATAGGCGCCCCCGTGGGTCAGGAGTTCGACGAAGCGCGTCCCCAGCCAGCCGGGCGCGCCCGTCACCATTACATGCTCCACCGGAGACCTCCCAGGGGCGTATAGATGAGGGCGACGATCATAAGGACCCACACCAGGACGGTCAACAGCAGGAGGCGGTCCCGAAACAGCACCCGACCGAGCTCCTCGCTCATCTCCCCGAGGGAGACCAGCTGGAGAAACCGGAGCAGGCCGACGACGACGGGGATGACCGTGAAGACCATCCCCTCCCCGCCGACGGCGAGACCCCGGGGGGAGACACAGTAAAGGGCATAGGTCAGGATAGCGGCGGTGGCGGCGACGCCCATCCCTTGGTCCAGCCAGCCGGACGGATACTTCCGGAGCACGGGCCGCACGGGCGTTTGCCCGAGGCGGTCGAACCGAATCTGCTCGGCCCGCCGTTTGCCGATGACGAGCGTCAGGGCCAGAAAGAAAGTCGCCAGGATGATCCAGGCGCTCGCCGGGACCCGGACGAGGAAGCCGCCGGCCATGACCCGAAGGACAAAGCCCAGGGCGACGCCCAGGAGTTCGACGACGCTCCAGTGCTTCATCCCGGCCGAGTACAGCAACTGCAGGGTCACGTATCCAAGGGCGACGACCCCAAAGGCCGGGTCCAGCCAGAAAGCACCCCCCAGGCCGAGGACCAGCAAGACGGCCGCCGCGCCCAGGGCCGTCCCGACGGGAAGTGCCCCCGAGGCGACCGGGCGGTGACGATGGAGCGGGTGCTGACGGTCGATTTCCCGGTCCCGCACGTCGTTGATGAGGTAAACCGCCGAAGACAGGCCGCAGAAGAGGGCCACACCCAACCCGACCCGCAGGGCCACCTCGGGGTCCAGCAGGTGGTGGGTGAAGATGAGGGGGGCGGCGACAAAGGCGTTCTTCACGTAGGCGGCCGGGCGCAGGGCCCGGACCAAAGCCCGCCAGCGGGCCGTCTTATCGGTTGACTCCAGGACGTCCGTCGGGAACTCCGCCATCGGCTAACTCCCCTATGACGTAAGGACAACGGGAAAGGCTCGGCGTAAGGTGTCGGGTGTAGTACGCTGGACCGGTGGCTTTCACCCGACGCCGGCCTCAAGACGCATCCCGGAGCATCTGCTCGATCTTTCGGTGCTCCTCGGCCGGGATGTGGGCGCCCATCAGCTCCAGGTAACGGATCAGGTGGGGACGGGCCTCCTGCTTGCGGCCCCGGCGGTACAGCTCGACGCCCAGGTTATAATGAGCCATCGCATAATCGGGGTCGGCCGCCAGGGCCTTCTGCCAGGCTTGGTACGCGTCCTCCCAGGCGCCCTGGGCCAGGCGGGCCGCCGCGTAGCCGTTGTATGCGGCCGCCAGGCCGGGGTCGAGCTGAAGGGCCTTTCGAAAGGCCTGCTCGGCGTCGGCATAGCGTTTCATCGAGAGGTACAGGTTCCCCAGGTTGTTGTAAATCAGGGGGTCGGCGTCCGTCAGCCGCAGGGCCCGCTGGAAGGCCTCCAGGGCCGGCTGGAAGCGGTCGGTCCGCCAGTAGGCGAAGCCCAGGTAGTTCCAGACGTCCGGGTCCGTGGCCTGGCGCTCGGCGGCTTGCCGGAGGGTGCGGATGCCGTCCTCGAAGTAGCCGGCCTCGACCAGGGCCTGACCGAGTTGGGAAAGCAGTTCCGGGCTTTCCGGGGCGGCCCGCAAGCCCGCCTGAGCGGCCAGGATGGCATTCCGCGTGTCCCCGATATCCCGGTACATGATGACGAGATTTGTGTACGCCACGACCATATCCCGCCGTTTCGTGATGACCTGTTTCAGCAGGTCGATGGCTTCCCGGGAGCGGCCCCGCTCGTGGAGCTCCAGGGCGCTCAGGAACATCCGATGGACCTCGACCAAGCGCTTGGGGTCGTCGTCCGGCGTGAAGGTCTTCTTGCGGGGAAGGCCCGGCCCGCCGGCCGAATAACCGAGGCTCCGCAGGATCTCCAGCGTTTCGGCCGTCTCCGGGGTCGGTCGGGGAAGCCGGTCCGGCCGCAAGAAGGCCTGGAGGGTTCGCCGGTAGGGCGTCAGGTCCGAGCGGGGCGCCAGGTTCGTGAGCTCATGGAAGTCCTTCTGCAGGTCGTACAGCTCCGGAATCGGCGTGTCGATGAACTTCATGCCCCGGTCGATGACGCCCACGACGGGGGCCCAGTTCCGGTTGAGGTAGGCGGCGAGGGCTTCGATGTAAATCGGCGTCGCCTCGGGCGGACGGCCCTGGGGGTCTTCCAAGAAAGGCGCCAGATTGCGGCCCCGGACGGTCTTCGGGACCGGCAGGCCCAGCAGGCCGCCAATCGTCGGGAAGAGGTCCGAATGGCTGACCGGCCACGTCACCCGACGGGTTCCCTGGACCCCGGGGCGGTGGACCAGCAGGGGGACGTGGAGGGTCGCGTTGTAAGCGAAAAGGCCGTGCGTCGGCTCGCCGTGCTCGCCCAGGGACTCCCCGTGGTCGGCCGTGAGGACGACGACGGTCCGGTCCCACCACCGCCGGCGGCGGAGCTCGTCCAGCAGGCGACCGACCTGGTCGTCCGTGTAAGCGACCTCGCCGCCGTAAAGGTCCTGCGCCCATCGGCCCGTCCGGTAGGCCGCCGGCGGGTCGTAGGGCTGGTGGGGGTCGAACAGGTGGACCCACAGGAACCACGGTCGGTCGCCGGTCTGCCGGGCGAGCCAGGCCAGGGCCGCGTCGACGACGGCCTCGGCCTTCCGTTCGGCGAAGAAGATCCGATGAGGCGAACGGGCGGCGTACTGCTGGTCGTAAACGTCAAACCCCTGGGCGAGGCCAAAGCGCTTGTCCAGGGGGAAGGCCCCGATGAAGGCGGCCGTGGCATACCCGTACTGCTTCAGCCACTCGGCCATCGTCACGAGGTCGTCCCGGACGCGAAAGCCGGCGTTGTCGTGGACGCCGTGGTCGGTCGGCGGCAGGCCCGTGAAGATGCTGGTATGAGAGGGAAGCGTCAGGGGCGTATGGGCGAAGGCCCGCTCGAAGACGTAGCCCGTCTGGCCGATGCGGTCCATGTGGCGGGTCGCCCCCCGCCGGGGGTCGTAGGTCGTGACGTAGTCGGCCCGCAGGGTATCGACCGTGATGACCAGCAGGGACCCCCGGGCGGCTGGCCCGGCAGGGGCCGATGGCCCCCTCAGCGACCCCAGCAGGAAAAGGAAGACACCGACCCGAATCGTTTGGCTTACGGAAACACGCATGGAGTCGAACGGCCCCAGGGCCTGGATCGGCCAAGCGACCGGCCCCCTGTCTGGCGGTCTCGGCAAGAGCCGTTACTTTAAACTCCGGAGCATGAGCTGGACTTCCTTGGCCCGGTCGGACGTCGAGTCGTACTGCAGGTACTTCTGGAGGACCTCCCGGGCCTTCGCCTTCTCGCCCTTGCCGATGTAAGCCGTGCCCAGCATATACAGGGCGTCCGTGAAGTCGGCCTTCAGCTGGACGGCCCGCTCGAAGGCCGGGATCGCCTTGTCGAGCTGATTGGCCGCAAAGTAAGCGTTGCCGAGGTCATACAGCAGGTTGGGGTCCTCGATCTTTTCGAGGCTCACGTGCTCCAGGGCCTGGACGGCCTTGTCAAACTGCCGAAGCTGGAGATGGGCACTGCCGATAGCAATCCAGACCTCGTCCTTGTTGGGATGCGCCTCCATAGACATCTCGTAATGCTGGATGGCCTTGTCAAACTGGCCCATCTGAGCGTAGCAATTGCCGATGTTGAAGTGAAGGACCCGGGCATTGGGATAGTCCTGCACGAGCTTCTCGAATACGGCTAAGGCCTCGGCGTACTTCCCCTCGCTGAACAGGCGGTTGCCCTCGTCGACCTTGTCGAGGAGCTCGGGCGGCACGGCCGGAGCCGCCGTGGGTGCTTTCTGGAGTTGAATCCGGATCTCCTCATTCGGCCCGAGCTCCTTCAGGGCCACGGTGATCTTCCGGGTGACGTAACCGGGCAGTTCGAAATCGATATTCCACTGGCCTCCCCGGATGAAGGCGGCCGTCCACTCGCCTTTCTTGTTGGTCTTCGTCTCAAAACCGGCCTCGCTCTCGACGTGCCAGAGCCGGACCGTCACGCCCTCGAGGGGCTTTCCCTCGGTGTCCGTCACGACGCCCTTGACCCGGCCCTTGCCCCGCCAAGCCTGGCCCATCGAGGCCACGGCCAAGACCAGCGATAGCCAAAGGACCCCGAAAGCTATGTACATCCATGAATGCCGCTTCATCGTCCGACCTCCGGGCTGGGATGAATCCTCTCTCCAAGATACAAGATGCAGGATGCAAGATACAAGTAGGATTTGGAGAGATAGGCAGGTCGGCAAGTCGGCAGATACGCAGGTCGGCAGATAGGGGGGTGGGAGGGAGTGCAGGCCTCTGGCCTGCGGGAGCGCAGACGTCCCCGCCTGCGCTCCCTATTTCGGGGGCGGGCACAAGGCCTGCCCCTACTTCTTCCCTATCTGCCGACCTGCCCACCTGCCGACTGCCCATCTACCTACCTCCCTATCTCGCCGTCCTGTACAATAGGGGGCGAGGACGGGATATGCGGAAGGTGGCGGCTTCCTTTCGGGTCAACGGTCGGGTCTATGAGGTCCTGATTCCCCCGAACCGTCTGCTGGTGGACCTCCTGCGGGAGGACCTGGGCCTGACGGGCACGAAGGTCGGCTGTGACGACGGCTCCTGTGGGGCCTGCACGGTCCTGGTCGACGGCGTCCCGATGCAGTCCTGCATGATGCTGGCCCTGTGCTATCAGGACGCCGAGATCACGACGGTCGAGGGCCTCGTCCGGGGGACCGAGATGGACATCGTGCAGAGGGCCTTCTTAGAGATGGGCGGGTCCCAGTGCGGGTTCTGCACGCCGGGCTTTGTCATGAGCGTGCGGGCCCTTCTAAATCGGGTCGAGGCCCCGACGCCGGAGGACATCCGGCAGGCGATCGGCGGGAACCTGTGTCGGTGCACGGGCTACACCAAGATCCTGGACGCCGTCTACAAGGCCATCGAGTGGGAACGCGCCCGGCGGCAAGTCCAGGCCGTCGGTTCGACCGTCGGATAGGCCCGGTGGACGGGCTTAGGCCACGGTCGGAGACGCCTCTTGCAGGACGGCCTCGGCGATCCGGTGCAGAGCCCGCTGAATCCCCTCGACCCGCTCGGCCGGATAACAGCGCCGGAGGAGGTCGACTTCCTGGTCGATCAGGGGTTGCAGGCCCTCATGGTATTGACGGGCGCCGTAGAGGAGGAGGTTCTGCGTCAATCGGTCCCACGAGAGTTCCCCGTCCAGACCGCAGGTCACGTCCATCCATAGCCAGGGATGCGTGTCCTGAAGCTTCTCGATGATCGCCTGGATCTCTTGACATGCCCGCTCAGGACTCAAGACCCGCGTCAGCAGGTGCCATACGTAACGGTGGCGGCATCGTACGGAGAGGACGGCCCGGTGAGGCGGCTGGACCTGGGGCAAGTAGCGGAGCGTCTCGACCTGGAGGTCCCCCTGGTCGGCCAGTTCGGCCAAGTCGGCAAACGAGAGGTCGGGCGGCGGGGCGTCCACGAGCCCCCAGACTTCCTCGGGTGCCGGGACCGTCGGGGCCAACTCCGGCGTCCAGGGCGGAGCGACCCGTCGGACGATCCCGACGGCCATCCAGGCGACCAGGAACCGGCAGGTCTCAAAGTCGCTACCGGGCGAGCGGGCACAGAGAGACTCGACGGTCTGGGGCATCTCCATCGCCTTAAGGAGGTCCTGCCAATCGGGTGGGATCGCCAGGTCCTGGACCCAATCGGGAGGCTCCGGCGTCCGCTGAAAGGTCGTCTCCAGCCCCAGGGTCCCCCGCTGGATGATCGACCAGTGGGGGATTTGCAGGATGGCCGTATACAACAGCCGGTGCATCGGGATGTTCAACGTGATGACTTCCTGGGGAATCGAGGCCGTCGCTTCGAAGGACCACCGGCCCTCGACCCAGGTGAAGACGTGAAAGACGATGGAGCGGACCTGCTGGAGGACGGCTTGGACGAGTTCCTCGGGCGTCAGGAGGCGGCGCTCGACGAGGACCATCCCCAGACGACGGCCGGGCCGAATTTCCCGGGCGGCCTCGACCAAGTCCCGGTACCGAAGTCGGCCCTCTCGGAACAGGAGCTCGCCCAAGCGGTCGTCGGGGGCATTCGAACGGGCGAAGACGACGCGGCCGTTCTGGACATAGAGGACCCGCCGCTGGCGGCCCTGTTCGCAGGTCACGATCCCGGTGGCCCGGCGGTGGAACAAGCCGGCCACCAATTCCCACACCGGGATTTGCTGGATGGTCCCTTCCATCGGAGATTCCAGGTCTCGGGTCCCGGTGAGACTCCGCGGGTCGAGACAGGTCTGGGGTCGGTGGTCCTTTGCGCCGGGACCCGGCACCTGGGACCCGAGACGGGCTTCCAAGGGGGAAGGGACGTGGAGCAGGCCGTAAGCCGGATTCTGTTCGCGCCCGGTCGGACGCGGACCGTCATTCATCTCAGCGGCCTACCCGGACGCCCGACCGCCCGCAGGCGGTCTTCGGACGGGCCACCCTCCGGGGCGTCCCTATTCGGCCTTGCTCCGCATGGGGTTTGCCGTGCCTCGACCGGTCACCCGGCGAGCGGTGGGCTCTTACCCCACCGTTTCACCCTTACCGGACCCCCATTTTGAGGGGGAGTCCGGCGGTCTGTTCTCTGTGGCACTTTCCCTGGGGTTGCCCCCGGTTCCTTTACGGAACCATGCGGCCCTGTGGAGTCCGGACTTTCCTCCCCGGCCGATGGCCGGAGCGACGGTCGCACCTACTCCACGTCCTTCCGGATCTTAATATCGTACTTTTCCATCTTCTTGTAAAGGTTGCTCCGCGGGATCTGGAGCCGTCGGGCCGCCTCCGCCACGTTGCCCCCCGTCTGCTCTAAAACCCTTTGAATGTACCACTTCTCGACCCGCTCGATAAAGGCGTGGAGCGGACCCTCCGGCTCGACGGGGACCCCCCCGGGACGGACCGTCGGGACCTCCGCCGGGAGCCCGCCGACCCGGCGGCGAATGTCCGTCAGGTAGGCCTCGACGTCGGCGCCCGTGATCTCCGGCCGGCTATGGAGCGTCAGGCAGTGCTCGACGAAATTCCGGAGTTCCCGCACGTTGCCCGGCCAGGCATACGCCTTCAGCCGCTCCAGGGCCTCCGGCGACCACCGGACCGCCGGCAGGCCGTTCCGGCGAGCGTACTGCTCAGAAAACCACTCGACCAGTTCGGGGATGTCCTCCCGGTGCTCCCGTAAGGGGGGGACCCGGATGACCAGGACCGTGAGACGATAGTACAGGTCCTCCCGAAAGAGGCCCTGACGGATACGGGCGGCCAGGTCCTGATTCGTGGCCGCGATGACCCGCACCCGGACGAACCGGGACTGACCGGCCCCGATGGGTTCGATCTCCCCCGTCTCCAGGACCCGCAGGACCTTCGCCTGCGCCTCCAGGCTCATGTCTCCGATTTCGTCCAGGAAGATCGAGCCGCCGTCGGCCTGCTCGAACTTCCCCCGGTAGTCCGAGATGGCGCCCGTGAAGGCGCCCTTTTTGTGGCCGAAGAGCTCGCTCTCGATGAGCTCCTTCGGGATGGCCGCACAGTTGACCCGCACGAAGGGCTGGTTCCGACGGGGGGACCGGTGGTGGATCTCCCAGGCGACGAGTTCCTTGCCGCTTCCCGATTCCCCGACGATGAGGACGGTCGCGTCGGTCCGGGCGGCCCGCTCGATCTCCTCCCGCAGACGCTCGATGGCCGGACTGTGGCCGAGCAGGCGTGGCGGTGCCGCCCAGTGCTGGAGCCAGGCCTGAGCCCGCTTCAGGCGGTACTGCTCGACGGCGTTGCGGACGGCCGTCAGGACCCGTTCCCGGTGGAGGGGCTTTTCGAGGAACTCGAAGGCGCCCTGGCGGATGAACTCGACGGCCGTCGGGATGTCGCCGTGGGCCGTGATGATGACGACGGGCAGGTCCGGATAGCGACGTCGAAGCCGCTGGAAGACCTCCCGCCCGTCCATCTGGGGAAGCCGCAGGTCCAGGAGGACGACGTCGGGCTCCTCCTGCTCGAGCTGAGCCAGGGCCGCCAGGGGGTCTCGGGCCGACCGGCAGGCGTAGCCCTCGTCTTCCAGGACTTCGGTCAGCGCCTCGACGATGTCGGGCTCGTCGTCCAGGACGAACACGAGGCCGCGGGGTTCGGCCATGACTCGGTCATTCAGCGACTCGGGAATTCGGCAGTCCGGTCCCTCGAGAAAAGCGAACGGCGAGTAGCGAATGGCCCATGGGGAGATATTATCCGCCGTTCGCTATTCGCCGTTCACCCCTCGCGATTCGCCGTTCGTCATCAGGCCGATAGGCCCGGGGACGTGAGGCCTCCAGCCCCCGGGTCTTCGTAGAATCCCGTCTCTGGCATCCTGCGTCCCCGAATGGTCCCATCGGCCTATCCGCCCGCCAGCCCCTTCCTACCTCTTTTTCCGACAGAACAGACGGGCCCCGAGGGGTTGGGCGCCGACCCACACGGGGTCGAAGTGGACCTGGCACCGATTCCACCCTTCCGTCGGGACTCGGAATAGCAGGAAACGCTCGGTGAAGTGGTTGGGGGGGACGTAAACGACCTCCACCATCGTATGGGACTGAAACCACTGGCCGTCCGGTGTCTGGGGCAGATTCGGCTGGTCCAGGAGGCCCATCAGGTCCTCCCACTGGAGGGGGCTCAGGGGCCGCTCCGATTGTAGCCAGAACCATACGGCCGAGGGTTCGATCATCAGGGCTTCTGAGGACCGGTTGATCCATCGGACCCGCAAGACCAGGAGGGTCTGGTCTCGTCGCAGGGTCGTGACCCGCTGGAAGACCCGATGGAGCAAGGGCCACGCCGGGAGGTCCGCCTCCCGGAGGACCTGCAGTTCAAAGCCCCACTGGTTACGGCGGCACTGAACGGGCGTCTGAAACTGGCAGGTCACGCCCTGCGCCACGCTCCACTGAAGTTCCCACGGAAGGGCCAGCCACGTCAGGACGCTCAAGACGGCGGCGTGCATCGAACCCCCGAGGATTCGGATTCGGCACGGAAGGGCCATTGTAGCCGTACGAGGCGGATGGCGCAATGTATCGGTCGGACCGCTCGGACGGCTCTCGGCCTTCAGGCCAGGGCCACGCCGCAACGGCGTTCGAGAATACGGATCGGCGCCCGGTCGGGCGTCTGGAAGGCCGTCGGGTCGATCAACAGCGTCTGCTCAAGGGCGTACTGGCCCGCCAAGCCGGCGTGGGGCACGATGTCCGTAAAGCACATCCACGTCGAGCCGGGGGGAAATTCCCAGCGTTCCTTCGGGCTGTTTTCCTGAAAGTCCCGAGAAGCTTTCAGGTAGTCATGGAGCCACAGCATGAAGCGGTCGTAAGGCGACCGGGGCGTCACGGGCAAGCCCGCCCGGCGAAGCCACCCGAGGGCCGTCCGTCCCCAGCGACGGACCGACGACCGGGCCCATCGGGTCAGTCGCCGTAGCATCCGGGGCGGGACCCAGCGGTCGACGACCGCTTCGAAGGGCGGCCCCGTCACCCACACCCGGGATCGGCTCGGATGGATATTGGTGAAGACCCGCAGGATGCACCGGCCGTAGGTCGGCCGAGTCGGGAAGGCGTCTACATGCAGGAGGTCGTTGCGCTTCTTGAGGGGCATAGGCCGTCCGCTTTCCTCGACGGGTCGGAGGCTGGCATAGTCGATCCGCCAGTCGGAGACGTAGGGGCTCAGGAAGTCGCTCACGAACCGGAGTACGTTCTGGGAGTAAGTCCGGAGGGCCGCTCGCAGGCGGTCGACATCGACGCGTCCGGATTCGAATCCGGTGACCCGGTCCTGAGCCGGGCGGTAGGCGATGTTCTTGTGGTAGGCCGATTCGGCCTGACGCACGCTCAGGAGGAAGGCCCGGTCTTCGGGCGAGAGGTCAAAGGGCGCCGTGGGGAAGAACAGGATATGACCGGCCTCCAACTGCCGGCAGTAGTCCCGGCGGCGCTCGATATCTCCCGGCGAGGGCAGGGTCTCGACAGGGACGAGGGTCATGGCCGTCGCTCCAAGCGGCCCGACGCCCGCCCATGAGGCCCCCAGGTCGGACCCGGGGTCACTCGCCCAGCTCGAATCGCAGGAAGCGGCGGACGACGATGTTCTCGCCCAGACGAGCGATGGCCTCCGTGATGAGGTCCCGGACCGTCCGGGTCTGGTCTCGGACTAAGGGCTGGTCCAGCAGACAGTTTTCGGCGTAAAACCGCTCCAGGTATCGTTCCCAGGCCGAATCCCGGGCGGCCGGGTCGACGGAAGCGGCGACCGTCTCTTCGAATTCCTGCCGCAGGCGGTGGACCTCTTCTTCCGGGACCTGGTCCCGGGAGACGTACCGGGGGTTCATCCCGGCGACCTGGAGGGCGATCTCCTGGGCCAGCTTCTTGAACTCGGGCGTGCGGGCCACGAAGTCGGTCTCGCAGTTGACCTCCACGAGGGCCCCGAACCGACCGCTGAAGTGGATGTATGCTTCGATCAGGCCCTCTCGAGTCTCCCGGTGCGCTTTCTTCTGGGCCATCTGGACGCCCTTGGCTTTCAGGATGCGCCGAGCCTGCTCGATGTCGCCCTCGGCCTCTTCGATAGCCTTCCGGCAGTCCATCCAACCGGCGCCCGTCTCGGCCCGCAACTGCTTGACCTTCGCCATGAGGTCCTGCTTGTCCCTGTCCATGGCTCTCCACTCCGGGAACGGCCTGAACGTGGCTCTCAAGCCGCTCGGCTAAAGTTCCTCTTCCTCTTCCTCTTCTTGGAAGGCCTCTTCGTAAGCTTCGTAGCGGTCGATTTCCATCCCAAAGGCCCCGGCCGCCTCGGATGCCTCGGCGGCGACCTCGGCGGCCTCGGCCAGATGGGCCTCGTAGATGCCCCGACCTTCTAAGACGGCATCGGCGATCCGAGCCGTGAACAACCGGATGGAACGGATCGCGTCGTCATTCCCCGGGATGGGGTACTGGATCGGTTCCGGGTCGCAGTTCGTATCCAAGATGGCCACGACGGGGATACCCAACTTGTTGGCCTCCCGGACGGCCGTCGCCTCCTTCTCGGAATCGACGATGAAGAGGGCCCCCGGCAGGCGGTCCAGGGTCAGGATGCCCTCATAGAGTTTGGCCTTCCGCTGGATGTATTTCTCGATCCGCGACTGCTCCTTCTTGGGGAGACGGGACCACTGTTGGACATCCTCCCGAAGCGCCTTCAGGCCCGTGTACTTCTCGATACTCCGGCGGACCGTCTCGAAGTTCGTCAGCAGGCCGCCGGGCCACCGGTAGATGACATACGGCATACCGCACCGTTCCGCCTCGGCCTTGACGATGTCCTGGGCCTGGCGCTTCGTCCCCACGAATAGGATTTTTTTGCCCTCGGCCACCGTTTGGGTCACGAAGGCGATGGCTTCCCGAAAGCGAGTCATCGTCTGCTGGAGGTCGATGATGTGAATGCCATTCCGCTCGGTAAAGATGAAAGGCCGCATCTTGGGGTTCCACCGGCTGGTCCGGTGGCCAAAGTGGACCCCGGCTTCTAAAAGTTCTCGCATACTCAGCTCGACGGCCAAGGCGGAACCTCCTGTCAGCGATTCGGGAATTCGGTGTTGGGTATTCGGTCCGACCCCAGACCATGGACCATAGACCCCCTGGGCCCAAGCCGGTCTATGGTCTGGGGTCTATGATCAGGGGTCCGGGGTCTTCCACACCGAACACCCAGCACCGAGATACCTGGGTCGGTCGAAGGCATCACCGCTTGTGGTACTGGTACTTCTTTCGGCGGCCCGGTTGACCGTACTTCTTCCGCTCGTGGCGCCGCGGGTCTCGGGTCAATAGCCCGTTTTTCTTCAGGACGGGCCGCAGTTCCGGATTATACGCCAGGAGAGCCCGGGCGATGCCCAGGCGGATCGCATCTGCTTGACCCGTCAGGCCACCCCCGCGGGTCGTGATCAGGGCGTCCAGACGGTCCGCCAGGTTGGCCACGACCAGGGCCTCCCGGGCCCGCAGACGGTGCCACAAGCGGGGAAAGTATTCCTCAAAGTCTCTTCCGTTGACCGTGATCTTCCCCGAACCGGGACGTAAGAACACACGGGCCACGGCTTCCTTCCGGCGGCCCGTGCCGTACCACTGAACGATCGAGGTCGTCATCGCTTCCCCTTCAGCGATTCGGCAGTCGGGCAGTGGAAACAACCCGTCGGTAGGGGCCGACCTCTACGGGATGCCTCCGGACGCCGCATCCCGACCCGATGCGACCCTCAGGTCAGGGGGTAGGGCACCGGTTGTTGGGCCTGGTGGGGGTGCCGGTCGTCGGCATAGACCTTCAGCTTCCGCAGGTAGACCTTCCGGAGGCGGTTCTTCGGGAGCATCCCCGAGACGGCCCACTCGATCAGGCGTTCGGGATGGGTCGCCCGGACCTGGGCCGCCGTGACGGACTTCAGGCCCCCCGGATAGCCGCTGTGACGGTAGTAGACCTTCTTTTTTTCCTTTTGGCCCGTCAGGACGACCTCCCGGGCGTTGATGACGATCACGTAGTCGCCCACGTCCATGTAGGGCACGTAATCGGGCTTATGCTTGCCCATCAAAAGGATGGCCGCCCGAGTGGCGACCCGTCCCAGGACCTGACCCCGGGCGTCGATGACCCACCAACGACGTTGGACGTCTTTCAGCTTGGGAACGACGGTCTTCATGAGCTTGCGCCTCCGGAAATGCCGACACCTGTTGGCCATCCCTACCGGATGCCCTGCGACATATACCCCACCTGTCATGAAAAACGGCCGTTGGGAGACTGCCGGTAGGGACACGCTTTACAGTATAATGCGTCCGGCCCGTCCTGGCAACAGTCACCGGCAGACCGTCAGGCAGGTTAGAGGGAGGTGCCTATGGCTCACCGGTTTCGGCAGACGGCGGCACCCGTCGTTTACGGCATCAGCCGGCTGACGGACTATGACATCCACCTCTTCCGGGAGGGGCACCATTTCCGCCTCTACGAGAAGCTGGGGGCGCATCCCATGGAGGCGGACGGTCTGCGGGGCACCCTCTTTGCCGTGTGGGCTCCCAATGCCGAGCGGGTCTCCGTCGTCGGCGACTTCAACGGCTGGGACCCCGAGGCCCATCCCCTGGCGCCCCGGTGGGACGGCTCGGGGATCTGGGAGGGGTTCGTCCCCGACGTGGGCCACGGAAGTCTCTACAAGTACCACATCGTGTCCCGTTTCGGCGGCTACGCCGTCGATAAGGGGGACCCCTTCGCCTTCTTCTGGGAGACGCCCCCTGGGACGGCTTCCGTCGTGTGGGACCTCCGGTACGAGTGGCGGGACGAGGCCTGGATGAGGGAACGCCGCCGGGCCAACGCCCTGGACGCCCCGATGGCCATCTATGAAGTCCATCTTGGCTCCTGGCGACGAGTCCCCGAGGCGGGCCATCGATTCCTGACGTACCGGGAGATGGCCGAGGCCCTCCCCGCATACGTGAAAGAGATGGGCTTTACCCACGTAGAGTTCCTGCCGGTCATGGAGCACCCCTTCTACGGGTCCTGGGGCTACCAGACCGTCGGCTACCTGGCCCCCACGAGCCGGTACGGGACCCCCCAGGACTTCATGTTCTTGATCGACACCCTTCATCAGCACGGCATCGGCGTCCTCCTGGACTGGGTGCCCTCCCACTTCCCCGGCGACGCCCACGGCCTGGTCTTCTTTGACGGGACCCATCTCTACGAGCACGCCGACCCCCGGAAGGGCTTCCACCCCCACTGGAACAGCTACATTTTCAACTACGGCCGGCACGAGGTCCGGTCCTTCCTCATCAGTAGCGCCCTCTTCTGGCTCGACGTCTACCACGCCGACGGCCTCCGGGTCGACGCCGTCGCTTCCATGCTCTACCTCGACTACGGCCGACAGGAAGGAGAATGGATCCCCAACGAATACGGCGGGAAAGAGAATCTCGAGGCCATCGCCTTCTTACGCCGCCTCAACGAGGAAGTCTACCGGTCCTTCCCGGACGTCCAGACCATCGCCGAGGAGTCCACGGCGTGGCCGATGGTCTCCCGACCGACTTACGTGGGCGGCCTGGGCTTCGGCCTGAAGTGGAACATGGGGTGGATGCACGACACGCTGGCGTACTTCTCGAAGGACCCCATCTATCGCAAGTACCACCACGACCAGCTCACGTTCAGCATCTGGTATGCCTTCTCGGAGAACTTCGTCCTCCCCCTGTCCCACGATGAGGTCGTTCATGGAAAGGGGTCGCTCCTCGGAAAAATGCCCGGCGACGACTGGCAAAAGTTCGCCAACCTCCGGGCCCTCCTGGGGTACATGTATGGCCATCCGGGCAAGAAGCTCCTGTTCATGGGCGGCGAGTTCGGCCAATGGCGGGAGTGGAACCACGACGAGAGCCTGGACTGGCACCTGCTGGCGTATGCACCCCACCGGGGCCTCCGGCAGTGGGTTCGAGACTTGAACGAACTGTACCGCCGCGAGCCGGCCCTCCACGAGGGCGACGGCGACCCCGCCGGGTTTGAATGGGTCGACTTCCACGACTGGGAGCAAAGCGTCATCAGCTTTCTTCGGAAAGCCCGGTCGTCCGACGACGTCGTCCTGGTCGTCTGCAACTTCACGCCGGTCCCCCGGTCCGACTATCGGGTCGGCGTGCCCCGGCCGGGCTTCTGGCGGGAACTCCTGAACAGCGACGCCCGGGAGTACGGGGGGAGCGGTCACGGCAACCTGGGCGGCGTCACGGCCGACCCCGTCCCCTTCCACGGACGGCCTTACTCCCTCTCGCTGACCCTGCCCCCCCTGAGCGTCCTGTTCTTGAAGCCATCGTGATGCCGTGACGACAGCCCATATTGGCGGATGGCTCATCGCGGATAGCTCATGGCCATGACCTATCCGAGTCGTTCGGTTCGTGAAAACCCGCATGGGTTCGGTCTTTCCGACCCTTTGGGGAGGACGGTTTTTCAGGCTTTGGCAGATAGGCAATTCGGCAGATGGGCAGATGGTCCCAAAAGCCCTGGGGCTGATCCTTGCCCACCCGGCTTCTATCTGCCTATCTGCCGACCTGCCCATCGGCCGGATACTTGAAAAATCGTGCTTCCCGGGCATTGGGAAAGGTTGTTCTGACGCCATTCTCACGAACCGAACGGCTCTGATAGGCTCATGGCTGATGGCCGCATTGGCTCATAGCTCATAGCTTATGGCTCACGGGACTATGAGCCATGAGCCATCAGCCATGAGCCAACCCGTTGACGCCCGGCGGTGCCGGTCGGTATCATGCCGCCGCAGGGTCGCCCCATGGAACGGTACGTCTGCATTCACGGTCACTTCTACCAGCCGCCCCGGGAGAACCCCTGGCTCGAGTGGGTGGAACTCCAAGACTCGGCCTACCCGTATCACGACTGGAACGAGCGGGTCACGGCCGAATGCTACGCCCCCAATACGGCCGCCCGGATCCTCGACCCCGAGGGCTACATCGTCGCCATCGTCAACAATTACACCCGGATCAGCTTCGACTTCGGCCCGACCCTCCTCGCCTGGATGGAGGCCCGGCGACCGGACGTCTATCGGGCCATCGTGGAATCCGACCGGCTGGGTCGGGAACGGTTTTCCGGCCACGGTCCCGCCCTGGCCCAGGTCTACAACCACATGATCATGCCCCTGGCCCACCCCCGGGACCGACGGACCCAGGTCCTCTGGGGGATTCGGGACTTCGAGCGCCGGTTCGGCCGGGCGCCCGAGGGGATGTGGCTCCCCGAGACGGCCGTCGACGTCCCGACCCTGGAGGTCCTGGCCGAATTCGGGATCCGGTTCACCATCCTGGCCCCGCATCAGGCCCGCCGGGTCCGGCGCATCGGCGAGCGCCTCTGGCGTGACGTCGGCGGCGGCCGCATCGACCCCACGGTCCCTTACCTATGCCGTCTCCCGTCGGGCCGGACGATCGTCCTGTTCTTCTACGACGGCCCCATCGCCCGGGACGTCGCCTTTGGTGACCTCCTACGCAGTGGCGAAGGCTTGGCCCGGCGTCTCCTCGGTGCCTTTCCGCCGTCGGACGACCGACCCCGCCTCGTACACATCGCCACCGACGGGGAGACCTACGGCCACCACCACCGCTTCGGGGACATGGCCCTGGCCTACGCCCTCCACTCCATCGAGAAGGATGCCTCGGCCCGACTCACCGTCTACGGGGAGTTCCTGGAGCGCTTTCCCCCGACGCATGAGGTCGAGATCGTCGAAAACACGTCCTGGAGCTGTGCCCACGGCGTCGAGCGGTGGCGGTCCGACTGCGGGTGCCGGACCGGTGCCCATCCCGGCTGGACCCAGGCCTGGCGGGCACCCCTTCGGGAAGCGATGGACTGGCTTCGCGATACCCTCGCCCCCCTTTATGAACAGGCCCTGCGGGCCTACGTTCGGGACCCCTGGCAGGCCCGCGACGACTACATCGACGTCGTCCTCGACCGGTCGGTCGCCCACGTCGAGGCTTTCCTGGCCCGCCACGCCGCCCGTGAACTCCGACGGGACGAAAAAGTCCGGGTCTTGAAGCTCCTCGAACTTCAGCGCCATGCCATGCTGATGTTTGCCAGCGACGCCTGGTTCTTTGACGACATCTCGGGCCTCGAAGCCGTCCAGGCCCTCACGTATGCGGCCCGGGCCATCCAGCTCGCCGAGGAGGCCCTGGGTGTAGCCCTTGAGTCGGGCTTTCTGGAGCGCCTCGAACGGGCCCCGAGCAACGTCCCCGCCTTTCGCCATGGGGCGCACGTCTACGAGACCCTCGTCCGACCGGCCCGTCTGGACCTCCTGCGGGTCGGCGCTCACTACGCCATCGTCTCCCTGTTCGAGGAGACCCCTGAAGCGGCCTCGAGCCTCTACTGCTACACGGTCGAGCCGAAAGTCTACGACCGGCGGACGGCCGGCCGGGCGACCCTGGCCCTCGGGCAGGTCCGGCTGACGTCTCAAGTGACCTGGGAGGAGGGCCTCATCAGCTTTGCCGTCCTTCACTGGGGCGACCACAACCTAAACGGGGGCGTCCGGGTTTCCATGGACGAAACGGCCTTCGAGGCCATGCGCCGGGACATCCAGACGGCCTTTGACCGAGGCGACCTGCCCGGGGTCCTCCGTCAGATGGGCCAGCACTTTGGGTCGAACAACTACACCCTGTGGCACCTCTTCCGGGATGACCAGCGGCGAGTCGTCGGCCGCATCCTCCAGACGACCCTCGAAGAGGTCGAGCAGACCCTCCGGCAGATTTATGACGACCGCTATGCCCTCATGCAGTTCCTGCACGGCCTCCGGATGCCTCTCCCCCGGGTGTTGGCCGTGACCGCGGCCTTTGTCCTGAATCGGGAAATTCGGTCCGTCTTGGAGGCCCCCCAGCGTCCCTTGGAGGACCTCGAGGCGCTCGCCGAAGAAGTCCAGCGGTGGGAAGTGGACCTCGACCGTACGACCCTCAGCTACTTGGCTTCCCGACGGCTCGAGTGGATGATGGAGCAGATGGCGACCCGACCCGAGGACCTTTCGGTCATCGAGGAGGTCCAACGGGCCTTGGACCTGTTCCGCCGGCTCTCCCTGGACCTGGACCTCTGGCGGGTCCAGAACATTTACTTCGACCTGGCCCGACGGGTCCGGCCGGGGGTTCAGGCCCAGGCCGACCGGGGCGACCCCCAGGCCCGCCGGTGGCTGGAGGGGTTCGACCGTCTGGGCGTCGCCTTGCGAGTCCGGGTGACGACGTAAGGGTGGGATGGTAGTGCTCGGGAGACTGACGCCGGGATGACTCCCGGCGTCGGGAGGGGGTCAGCTCCTCCTTGATCGCTACCGGGATGAAGTCATTCGGGGTCGTCGGCCTCGGCCGATGTACGGAGCGGCTCCCGGTAGAACCCGGCCCCGTGGGCCACGTACAGCCCGACCCAGTACAGGGCGAGACCCATCTCGATGAAGCGGCTTCGCCAGAAGAGGAGCCATCCCAGGACGCCACACCATGTCATGAGGGTCCGAAAGCGCATCGTCCCCGTCATATAGGCGCCCAAGAGACTCAGGGTCCCGAGAAGCCATCCCAGCAGACTGACCCATCCGACCCAGGCGTCCGTCGCCGGTGCCAAGGTCAGAAAGGTCCACGCATTCGAACCCAACGCCGGCTCCGGTTTGGGACCCCACCACCAAGTCCTCCATCCTTGGACCCAGCCCCACCAACCTGCATAGGCCATCATCCAAGCCATGAGGAGGATGCCCGGGAGGACGGCCAAGGCGAAGCGGTAGCGTCCGCGTAGGCGCAGGATGCGCCCCGCCAGGGCCGGCCACCAGAAAAGGCCATGCAAGTCCACGGCCAGGGCTGTCCAGCCGAGGTAGACGCCGGTCATCCACCGCTGGCGGAGCCACGCGTAAAAACCTAAAGCCAGCAGGCCCTGACCCAACAGGACGTCCCATCGACGGGCGATGACCCCGTAGAGGGCCAGGGGATTCCAGACGGCCAGCATGTAGCCCCACAGACCGCTGACCCACTCGGAGGCGTGGGTCCTGGCAAGGACGAGGGCCATCCAGGTCCAGAAGGCGTGAAATCCGAGGGCGGCCAGGGCGGGCGTCCGGTCCTGGGTCTCGATGACCCGCTCGAGGAAGGCACCCAAAGGCGGGCGGGCCCGCTCCGTCCAGGCCATTGAGAGATTCGGTGGCCGGTCCGACTTCTCGGGGGTCGGCGGACTCGAAGCCTGGAAGGCCCATCCGTATACGAAAGCCTGCCAGGCTACGGTGACCAGGAACAGGATCTGCATGAGCCGAGCTTGCCGGGGGATGGCGAGCATGAAGGCCCCTCCCGTCGAGACGCCGCAGGGTCAAGAGGCGAAGACCCGACACCCGGCCCCCAGGACCTAATACCGATCTCGCCACCGGAAGGCAGACGCTCGATGACTCGACATCGGCTGGGGTCGAATGGCTTTGTAGACGAAGAACACGGCGAAGGCCAGCGTGGTCGTGGCCAAGGCGATGGCCAGGTAGAGTCCAGCGACGCCGTGCCGAAGCACGTAGTAGATGATACCCAGGGTGAGGCCGAGCCAGATCAAGGCCCCCGTGCCGTAAATCCAACGGGCCCATGTATACGACCGGGCGACGGCGTCCCGCTCGGCCCATTGTCGAAGGAGGAGCATATGCTCGATGGCCTTCAGGTCCGGGGGTCGAAGCTGGCGGAGGAGTTCCTCTGGAAAAGTTGCACCGCAGTACAGACATTTCGTAAAATTCATACTCACGACGGCTCGATGACAAGATGGGCACTCGAGCACGGCGGGACCCTCATGAAACCGTCGGTAGGATACTCCAATTCGGCTTCCCCCGCAAGCGTCGCCTCTTGGTGGAACACCCCGAACGCCCTGAGCCTCTTACGGATTCTGCTGACCCCGATCTTGGTCGTGATCCTCCTGACGGCCTTACGGGGCCTGGAATTTTGGGCCCTGGGGATCTTCTGGGTCGCCTCCCTGACCGACCTGCTGGACGGATACCTGGCCCGTCAACGGGCCCAGCAGACCCGCGTCGGTGCCCTCCTGGACCCCCTGGCCGACAAGCTGTTGGTCTGTTCGGTCTTTATCGCCTTCGTCGAACTTCGGCTCGTCCCGGCCTGGATGGTCACGGTCGTCGTGAGTCGAGAACTCTTCGTCACGGGTCTACGGGGAATCGCCGCGGGGGACCGGGCGGTCCCGTCGGCCCGGTGGCTCGGGAAGCTGAAGTTCGTCCTCCAGGTCGTCACGATCTCCCTGATCATCCTGGCGCACCGATATCGAGGCTTCTGGGGCCAGGTCGCCGGCGTCTCCCTGTGGCTCATGCTGGGGGTCACGCTCCTATCGATGGCCGATTACGTGAAGGCCTTCATCCAGGGGCGGTGGACCCAGCGATAGGCGATGAGCGTCCGGCTCATGGCCGTCTCCTCGGAGCTGAGCTATGAGGCTCTGCGCCTTTTCCCAGGACCCCGCCCCTGGCCTCCGGACGCCTGAGAAAGGCCCCGGGCAGGTTCACCGCTTCAGCCGCTGTTGAACGATCGACCGAATCTCCTCGTACTTGGGGAAGCGGCCCGCCTCCTTCTTGGAGAAGACCATTTCCCCGTCGATGTAGACCTCGAAACGGCCGCCGGCGGCCGGCACGAGGGTAACCTCCTCGAGGGCCTGCTTGAACTCGGTGATGAGCTCTTCCGTCAACCTGACGGCTTGGGGCTCGTAGTTTCAAACGGCGCAGTAGACGATCTTGACCTTCATGGGGTCACCTCCTGTGGAAGGGTCGTCAGGATGAGCCCTTTTTCAAAGTGACGGAGGGACGGAGGGACGGAGGGTTGATGTAACCAGGCCGGCCATGGGCCGTTTTCTATCCCAGCCCCGCTCGTTAGAGCGGGGTCGCGGCCCTCCGGCCGCCCGGCCGTCGGAGAGGTGACAAGCCACGGCCTTGGGCCGATAGGCCGATAGAGCCCTGGATGGGCCAGGGGCGTCCCCAGGGCTTTTGGGACTCTTGGCTGAACTCCTGAATTCCCGAACTCCCGAATAGCCCTTGGCTTGAAACATCGGCCGCCCCGAAGTGGGACCCCGCTCTAACGAGCGGGGCTGGGATGAAAACCTTGGCTTGAAAAACCGTCCTTCCCGAAGGGTCGAAAAAGCCGAATCCATGCGGGTTTTCACGAACCGAACGGCTCTGCCCATAAAGTGACAGGGCTGTCGGTATCGGGCGTTCAGGGTCGAGAGGTGAGGCCCGGGGCCGAAAGACGGCCCGGGCCACGCCCCTTTAGAACTCCATGTCCTCGACACCGGCCGGCGCCCGCTTCTTCTTTTTCTTCTTCTCGGGGAGCTCGATCAGGACGGCTTCCGTCGTCACCAGCAGGCTGGCGACCGAGGCGGCATTCTGGAGGGCCACCCGGGTCACCTTCATCGGGTCCACGACGCCGGCCTTCATGAGGTCCTCAAAGTTGAGCGTCCGGGCGTTCAGGCCGTAGGCGGCCTGCTTCTTCTCCAGGATCCGCTCGACGACCGTCGTCGGGTCCAGGCCGGCGTTGGCCGCAATCTGACGGACGGGCTCCTCCAGCGCCCGCCGCACGATCTCGACGCCGACCCGCTCGTCGCCGTCGACCTTCAGGTCGTCCAAGGCCCGACGGGCCCGCAGGAGGGCGACGCCGCCGCCGGGCAGGATACCCTCCTCGACGGCCGCCTTCGTGGCGTGGACGGCGTCTTCGATCCGGGCCTTCAGCTCCTTCATGGCCGACTCGGTCGGCGCCCCGACCCGGATGACGGCGACCCCACCCGAGAGCTTGGCGATCCGCTCCTGGAGCTTCTCCTTATCGTAGTCCGACGTCGTCTTCTCCAGCTCGGCCTTCAACTGCTCGATCCGGCCTTGGATGGCCCGCTTGTCGCCCTGACCGCCGACGATGGTCGTCGTCTCCTTCTTGACGATGACCCGCTGGGCCCGTCCGAGGTCCCGGAGCGTGACCCGCTCGAGCTTCAGGCCCGTCTCCTCGGCGATGAACTGGCCGCCGGTGAGGATGGCGATGTCCTGGCACATGGCCTTCCGGCGTTCGCCGTAACCGGGCGCCTTGACGGCGCAGACCTTCAGGACGCCCCGGAGCTTGTTGACGACCAACGTGGCCAGGGCCTCGCCCTCGACGTCCTCGGCGATGATCAGCAGGGGACGTCCGTCTTGGACGACCTGCTGGAGCAGGGGCAGGATGTCATTAACCGCCGAGATCTTCTTCTCGTAGACCAGGATGTAAGCATCTTCCAAGACGCACTCCATCCGGTCCGGGTCGGTGATGAAGTAAGGCGACAGATAGCCCCGGTCGAATTGCATGCCCTCGACGACCTCGAGTTGGGTCGTCGCCGACTTGCCCTCCTCGACGGTGATGACACCGTCACGCCCGACCTTTTCCATCGCCTCGGCGATGAGCTGACCGACCCGCTCGTCGTTGTTGGCGGCGATGGCGGCGACGTACTCGATGTCCTTGTTGCTCGTCACGGGACGGGCCATCTTGCGGAGTTCTTCGATGACGGCCTCGACGGCCCGCTCGATGCCCCGCCGGACCAGCATGGGATTCGCCCCGGCGGCGACGTGGCGGATCCCCTCCCGGAAGATGGCGTAGGCCAGGATCGACGCCGTCGTCGTGCCGTCCCCGGCGATGTCATGAGTCTTCGTCGCTACCTGCTTGACCAGGGTCGCCCCCATGTTTTCGTACTTGTCCTTGAGTTCGATCTCCTTGGCGACGGTCACGCCGTCCTTGGTCACCAGGGGCGGGCCGAAGCTCCGATGCAGGAGGACGTTGCGGCCCGTCGGCCCCAGGGTCACGCGGACGGCATCGACCAGCTTCTGGACACCCCGGAGCAAGGCTTGTCGAGCTTCATCATGGTAACGAAGGTCTTTGGCCGGCATCGCACACCTCCTCCGTTCATTCGGGATTCTGAGGGAGTTTCCCAGCGGCTGGCCTCAAGCCGCCGTCCGGGCTCGAGACCGGCCCCGCCTCACTTTTCCTCCAGGACAGCGTAGATGTCGTCTTCCCGCAGGATCAGGTACTCCTTGTCGTCCATCTTGAACTCGGTGCCCGCATATTTGCCGAAGATCACCAGATCTCCAGGCTTCACAGTCATCTCCCGACGAGTCCCTTCCTCCGTCAGGCGGCCCGGACCGACGGCGACGACCCGGCCCTGCTGGGGCTTCTCCTTCGCCGTGTCCGGGATGATGATCCCGCCGACGGTCTCCTCCTGTTTTTCCAGACGCTCGACGATCACACGGTCATGCAAGGGCTTCACCTTCATGGCACACCTCCCACCGTCCGGGAATTCGGGAGTTCGGGAATTCGGCCGGCGGGCCCATGGAGAGGTCGGCCGACTTCCCGGATTCCCGATGGTCCTACTGCCCCGCCGTCCCCTTCTGACCGACCCGGACCCGGGCCGGACGCAGGAGCTGGTCCCCCAGGCGGTACCCCGGCTGGACGACCTCCAGGACCCGATGGTCCAGTTCGTCCCGGTCGACCTCGACGACCTCGACGACTTCCGCCGAGCTGGGGTCGAACGCCTCACCGACGGGCTCGATCTTCTCGACGCCCTCGCTGGCCAGGAAGCGTTCCATCTGGTCGTAAATCATACGCAGACCGGCCAGGATCGGCTCGGCGGCCGGATGCGAGGCCGCCCCGGCCGTCGACTGGAGGGCCAGCCGGAAGTTGTCCATGAGCTCCAAGAGCTTGGAGAGGATCCGTTTCTTGAACTCGAAGACGGCCTGGTCTCGCTGTTTCTCCATCCGGCGCCGCCAGTTCTCCTGCTCCGACCGGAGGTGGCGGTAGGCCTCGGAGACCGTCTGAAGCTGTTGAAGGGTCTCCTGGAGACGCTGTTCCAGCTCCTGCACGTAGGCCGGCCGGAAGCGAGACTCGTCGATCGTGACTTCCTCAGCCGGAATCGCCTCGGGAGAGGCATGCCGCTGGGCCCAGAACCGTCGGTCGATGACCTTGATCTTGACCCTGGGCGCCGACTTGAGGGCCTCCCCACCGATCGACGGACCCGGCTCGTCCGGCTCGGCCCCGTTCGTCGGGGTCTTGGGGTCCCGGTCCGTCATGGCCTGACCTCCTACGAGACAGGCGACCCATAAAAGAGGGTCTGCAGACGCTCGATGCGCTTCTCCACCGGCGGATGGGTGCTCAGCCACTCGACCAGCCAGTTCGTATGGGGCTTCGCAAAGTACAGATGCGCCGTCGCCGGGGAAGGCACGTCCGCCGGGACTTGCCGCTGGAAGGCCTCGATCTTCCGCAGGGCCGAGATCAGCCCGTCCGGCCGACCGACCAGACGGGCCCCCCGCTCGTCGGCCATGTATTCCCGGGTGCGGGACACCCAGAGCTGAATGAGCAGGGCCGCAATGGGCGCCAGGAGAGCGGCGACCAGGAGTCCGATGGGGTGGACTCCGTGGTCCCGGTCGTCGTCCCGGGACCCGCCCATGAACAGAAAGGCCCACTGGGCCATCCGGGCCAGATACATGATGGCCCCGGCGATGACGGCCGTGACCGTCGTGATCAGGGTGTCCCGATTCACGACGTGAGAGATCTCATGAGCCAGGACGCCTTCCAGCTCTTCAGGCCGCAGGAGACGTAGAATCCCATCCGTGACGGCTACGGCCGCATGATGGGGGTCCCGCCCCGTGGCAAAGGCGTTCGGGACTTCCGTCGGGACCCGGTACAGCCGGGGCATGGGCACGCCCAGCCGTTGAGTGAGGTCTCGCACGATCCGGTACACGTGAGGAGCGTCCGCCTCCTCCAGGGGGACCGCTCCGTGCAGGGCCAAGACGATCCGGTCCGAAAACCAGTAGGCCAGCCCGTTCATCACCAGGGCCAGGCCCAACGCCAGAGTCAGGCCCGTGGGTCCCCCCACGAGGTCCCCCAAACCCAGCAGGAGGACCGTCAGCAGGACCAATAGGGCCAGCGTCTTGAGTTGATTCTGCATGGCCGACCTCGGGGTGTTCGATGTGAAGTGTCGGGTATGCAGTATCCAGGGGCGCCGGGGCCGGGACCCCGCATCCGAGACCGGAGCATTCCATCCGGCGCTTCCCGGGTCTCTCGACCCCTGTCTTGCTTGAGTCTGTTTATATCATATTCCTTTAGCGAGAGCCTGTCAATAGCGGGCCGCAGGGGCCGATGGGGTTCTACCGCCCCCGTCACGGTATAGTATACTCGCATTATACTGGACCGACTCCATCGCCCCACCCTCGGGACGACGCCGTCTCGGGTCGTCCGAAGAGGCGACTCGGGTCCGCACGGGCCCATCCAACGGCGACGGAACCATAGCGAGGACGAGACCGGCATGTTTCGACCGGCCACCGTTTGTCTGGAGACGGACCGCCTGTGGGTCGTCTCGGACCTCCACCTCTGGGACGACCAGCCGGCGAAAACCCAAGCCTTCATCCGCCTGGTCCAGCGGGCCACCGCCGAGGGCGTCCCGATCGTGTGCGGGGGGGACTTCTTTCACCTCTTTCTGGGGCGGCGGGGCTGTCAGACTGCTCTCCAGCGATACTTGTTTCAGGTCCTGGGAGACCTCCGGACAGAGGGCCTACAGTTCTATTGGATCGAGGGGAATCGGGACTTCCGGCCGGTCTTTTGGAAGCCCGTCGTGCAGGGCGTCGGACGACGGATGGTCGGCCACGTCGGGACGCACCGGATTGGGATGGTTCACGGCCACGGGCTGAACCGTCGGGACTGGTCGGACTGGCTGTGGCAGAAGGTCGTCCACAGCACGGTCGTCACGACCCTGGCGCAGGCCGTGCCGGCTCCGGCCCTCCTGAGGTGGGCCGTGGCGGCCGAGCGGCGGATTCGGACTTTTCCCTCCGCCTACAAGCGGCGGATCCCGTGGCCCTATATCCTCCGGCGCGTCCGGCGGACGGTGGACCTCCGGGGTTTTCGCTGGTGGCTCGTCGGTCATTTTCACGTGTTCGCATGGGTCCCTTTGGAAACGCCGGACGGCCCGGTCGAGGTCATCTTCGTCCCCTCTTGGGACGAAGGGCCGACGTATTTGGAATTCCGGGCGGACGGCACGTGGAGCCTTCACGATGCGGAGGGTGCTCGACTGGATCCGAAGCCGCTGGTCCCGGTGGCGCGCGAGTCTCCCCTCGCCGGAAGCCCACCTTGGCCCATGGGGTGAACGTCTGGCGATGGAGTGGCTGGAGGGTCAGGGGCTCCATATCTGCGGTCGGCGCGTACGGACGCCTTACGGGGAGATCGACCTCATCGCTCGAGACGGCGACACCCTCGTGTTTATCGAGGTCAAGACCCGACGGGGTGACGGGGCGGCGGACCCGTGGGAGCTCATGCGGGCGGGTCAACAAAAACGGATCGGGCGGTCGGCCCGCTACTACCTCGCCCACGTCCGGGCCAGAGCACGGCACTGTCGGTTCGACCTCATCGTCGTGGCCCTATCCCCGCAGGGCCGGCCGGCCATTCGGTGGATCCAGAGCGCCTGGTCGGAAGAGGACCCATGAAGAAGAGGGCAAAGGTCAGTTCGGCAGTTGGGCAGGTGGGCAGTTGGGCAGTTCGGCCGAGCGTCCCCAAAAGCCCCGCCATCCAGGGCTCTATCGGCCCAAGGCCGTGGATCGTCACTTCGTTACTTCGTCACTCCGTCACTTTGAAAAATCGTGCTTCCCGGGCGTTGGGAAAGGCCGTCCCGACGCCATTCTCACGGGCCGAAGGGCTCTGATAGAGCATGGGCTCTTGGCTTTATTCACTCTTCCTCGACCTGCGTGCCGGCCATGCAGTGCCAGTGGTAGATCCGGAGGTACGTCTCCCGCAGGCGGCGGCTGAGGATCCGGCCCAGGATGCGGAGGAACCGCAGGGCGCTCTCGGGGTCCCGGGACAGGATGTCGGCCAGCACCCGCTGGTCGATGGCCAGGACGGTCGCCGTCTCGCTGTGGGCGACAGCGTCGGCCGAACGGGGGGCCCCGTCGACGAGGGCCATCTCGCCGAAGAACTCGCCCCGGTCCAGGATGGCCAAGGCTTCCTCACCGACGCCGGGGATGAACTTGCTGATGCGGACCTGGCCGTCTAAGACGATGTACAGGCGGTCCCCGGGGTCGCCCTCCCGGAAGATGACCTCGCCCTGACGGAAGCGTTCTTCCTGGCTGAAGGTCGTCAGGAGCTGGAGCTCCGAGGCCGAAAGGCCCTGTTCTCGGAAGAGCTCCATCTTCTGGGTATCGCTGACGCGGGTCGCCTCGGCCATCGCCCGGGGGCGTTGGGGCGCCGGGGCTTCAAGGGGCCCGGCCGCAAAGAGACGCTGGAAGAACCGCTCGGCCCGCTCGTTGGCCTGCCGAATCCGACGGGCCAGGAGCTTCCAGAAGTGCCAGTAGACCTGGACGCTCAGGTAGCGGTCCCGGGCCATGACCTCTTCGAGGCCGGCGTGGGGGAGGGCCAGGAGCCGTCCGGGCAGGGTCGCCTCGGCCCGCACGACGGTCGGGCGGCCGTCGATGAGCTCCATCTCGCCCAGGATCTCGCCCGGTTCGACCCAGGCCAGGGTCAGCCGCCCGTAAGGCGTGTCCCGGACCAGGCGGACCCGGCCTTCCAGGAGGACCCAGAGTTCGGACAGGGGCTGGTCTTCTGGGAAGAGGACAAAGCCCGGCTCCACTTCGACCCACCGGCCCGTCCGGGCGATTTCGAAGACCTGGTCGTCCGTCATGGCCTGGAAGGGAAGCCACCGGCGCAGTTCGACGGCCAGCCCCAGGACGCCCTGGCGGGCCTTCTGGAGGCGGGGCCACTGGAAGAGCAGGAGGTCCATCTCGGTCGGTCCGACCTCGAACATCATCTGGTCCCGTTTTAGGACGAGCTGTTCGACCATCTGGTTGAAGTAAGCCTTTCGCCGGAGGAAGACGTCCTGGAGCTCGTCGGGGGACCGTCCCAGGCGTTCGGCCAGGGAGCGAATCAAGCGGGTGTATACCTCCCGCAGATGGGACTGCTCGCCGCCGGCCAGGACGTAGGCATCGACGGCCGCCGAGAGGGCTTTTTCGGCATCGCCCATGTCCCGATAGACCTTGGCAAAGAGGTAGGCGACCTCGGCCCGGAAGGGGTCCAGGCGTTGGGCCTCTTCTAAAGCCCCCAGGGCCCGTCGGTAGTCCATTTGGTCGTAGTAGATCTGGGCCTGAAGCCAATAGATCTCGGCCAGCTGAGCGTTCAGATGACGGGCCAGTTCGAGAAGCTCGAGGGCCTTCAAGGGCTGTCCCCGCTGGATGTAGACCCGGGCCAGGCTGACGAAGTGCTGGGCGACCAGGTCGCTCTCCCGGCGGTGGCGCTCCCATTCCGTCCGGAGCTGTTCGGTCTGTTTCTCTTCCTGACGCCGTTTCAGGTCCCGGACCCGGGCCTGATTGAGACGGAGGGCCAGGCTGTCGGGGTACAGCCGGAGGGCCGCCTCGAAGAGGGCGATGGCCTCGTCATATCGGTGTTGAAGGACCAGTCGCTCGGCGATGCGGACAAAGTCCTGGAGCGACAGGTGTTGCTGCAAAACGTCCGGCCAGTCAAAGACTTCCGGTGACTCGTCGGCCATCGCTCTGTCTCATGGAGAGGTATCAGGTCTCAGGTCCCGCTGGAAATCTCGAGTGTGTTCAGGTTCCAGGGAGCTCGAGACCCGAAGTCAAGAGATACGGTACTTTCGGACGCCGCTCCCTGAATCCTCCGACCTAACCGGCCTCCGGGACGCGGGCCCGGGGATCCTTATCCGTGGCCGTACCGACGGCGCCGGCCGCCGCCTCGGCCGGTCCCCGGGGTCCCTTCGGGATGATGGCGACCCGACGGACGCGGTCGTCCTCGGCCACGCGGATGACGTGGACGCCGCCGGCCTGACGGCCCCGGAGGGGAATCCCCCGGACGGCGACCAGGAGCGTGAGGCCGTTTTCCGTGACGATGAGGGCCTCGTCGTCCGGTCGGACGACCTTGAGGTCCACGATGGGGCCCGTCTTCTCCCGGGGCCGGGCGATGTAGACGCCGCCACTCCCCCGCCGGTAGATGGGGACTTCTCGCAGGGGCAGGCACTTGCCGTAGCCCCGGGCCGTCACGGCCAGGAGCCACTGTTCGGTGTCGTGGACGGCTTCCATCGCCACGACCCGGTCCCCGGGTCGCAGACGCATCCCCCGGACGCCCCCACCGGCCCGCCCCTGGGGTCGGACCTCAGTCTCGGGGAACAGGAGGCCCCGGCCGGCCGCCGTCCCCAGCAGGATGAGGTCGTCCCCGTGAGTCAGGCGGACCCCGATGAAGCGGTCGTCGGGCGCGCTCCGCAGGACCCGCCGTCCGTTCCGGGGGATGTCCTGGAATTCGTCGACCTCCATCCGCTTGACCCGACCCCGTTCGGTGACCATCACGACGTACCGGTACGGGGGCTCTTCGCCACTCCCCATTTCATAAGGCCACCGGACCATGCCGACGAGCTGTTCGTCCGACCGGACCGGCAGGAAGTTGACCAGGGCCCGTCCTCGGGCGTTGGGCGGGAGCTCGGGGATTTCGTGGACCCGGAGCTGATAGACCCGGCCGCTACTGAAAAAGAACCACAGGTAGTCCAGGGTCGAGGCGACCGTCGTGAAGGCCACGCTGTCCTCTTCCCGAACGCCCATGCCGACCCGGCCCTTGCCGCCCCGCCGCTGGAGGGTAAACGACCGAAGAGACGACCGCTTGATGTAACCGGCCTCCGTCGCCGTCACGACGACCGTTTCGGCCCGAATCAGGTCCTCCTCATGGAGGGTCGGGGCCCGGCGGAGGATGCGGGACCGACGGGCGTCCCCGTACCGCTCCTTCAAGGCCCGTAGGTCTTCCTTGATCAGTTCCCGGACCCGGGCCTCATCGGCCAGGACGGCCTCCAGTTCCCGGACCCGCGCCTCGAGTTGCTTCAGTTCGTCCAGGAGCTTCTGCCGCTCCAGGCCCGTCAGACGCTGGAGTTGCATCTCCAGGATGGCTTGGGCCTGGACTTCGGTGAACCCGAATCGCTCCATCAGGCCCTGCCGGGCCGCCGCCACGCTGGGGGACCGCCGGATGGTCTCGATGACGGCGTCCAACTGGTCCAGGGCCCGGACGAGGCCCTCGAGGACATGCACCCGGGCCCGGGCCTGCCGGAGCTCGAAGGCCGACCGCCGGAGGATGACCTCCCGTCGGTGCTGGACGTAGGCCTGAAGCAGGTCCCGCAGGCTCATCAGCCGGGGCTGGAGGTTCTGGATGGCCAGCATGTGGACGCCGTAGCTGACCTCCAGCTTCGTGTGCTGGTACAGCTGGTTCATGATGACGTCGGGGTTCTCGCCCCGCTTGAGCTCGATGACGACCCGAAGGCCCTGGCGATTCGACTCGTCCCGGATGTCGGCGATGCCCTCGATCTTCTTTTCCTGGACGAGACGGGCGATCTCCTCGATGATGGCCGCCTTGCTCGTCTGATAGGGGATCTCGGTCACGACGATGGCCTGCTTTTCCCGCCGGAGCGTCTCGACCTCCATCCGGGCCCGGATGCGGAGGATCCCCCGGCCCGTCTCGTAGGCCTTCCGGATCTGCTCCCGGCCGAAGACGATGCCGCCCGTCGGGAAGTCGGGTCCCTGGATGAACTGCATGAGCTCGTCGACGGTCGCCTCGGGGTGGTCGAGGAAGTAGATGAGGGCGTCGCAGACCTCCCGCAGGTTGTGGGGCGGAATCCGGGTCGCCATCCCGACGGCGATGCCCTCGGCCCCGTTGACGAGCAGGTTCGGCAGACGGGCCGGCAGGACGACGGGCTCCTCCAACGTCTCGTCGAAGTTCGGGACGAAATCGACCGTCTCCTTGTCGAGGTCGTCCAGGAGCTCGACGGCCAGGGGCGACAGCCGGGCCTCCGTGTAGCGGTAGGCGGCCGGCGGGTCGCCGTCGATGGACCCGAAGTTGCCCTGCCCCTCGACGAGGGGATACCGCATGTTGAAGTCCTGGGCGAGCCGGACGAGGGCGTCGTAGACGGCCGCATCCCCGTGGGGGTGGTACTTGCCGATGACCTCGCCGACGACGCGGGCGCACTTGGCGAACTTGCGGCCCGGGAGCAAGCCCTCCCGGTACATGGCGTACAGGACCCGCCGATGGACGGGCTTGAGGCCGTCCCGGGCGTCCGGTAGGGCCCGCCCGATGATGACGCTCATGGCGTAGTCGAGGTACGCCGTCTTCATTTCCTCTTCGATACTGATCGGCACTAACTGCCCCCGTCGGGTCATCGAGGGTCGCCTCCAGGGTCTGCAAGATGGAATATGAGTCTACCTTTCATCATAGCAGAGCTGTTTGGCCTGTGGAAACCCGTATGGATTCAGTCTTTCCGTCCCTTCGGGGAGGCCGATTTTTCAGGCCAAGGGCCCTTCGGGAGTTCGGGAGGGCCGTTCGGCGGCCGACGTAGAAGGCAAGGGGGCATGGAGCGTTCCCAGTCCCCACGTCTCCCTGAAGTTTTCCTGACTCTTCGCCGCCTCGGGTCGCCGACCGCCGGCGCCAGCCTCCAAGCCTCATTCCCGCCCCGGCCAGCCTCCCCATGCCCGAGTTCCCGAACTCCCGAACTCCCGAATCCCCGGATGGCCGAATTCCCGACAGTCATGCCGGCGTCTCTGGAACATCCCATCACCGACAGCGTAAGTACACCGTCTTGAGACGAGGGGATCCCGGTCGCCGAGATAGGTCCATGGTCTACGGTCTTTGGTCCACGGTCTATGGTCTTTGAGGGGAGGGCTACGGATGGTTTACTTTTAGGGGAGAGTGTGTTAAAAGAGTAAGGCCGCGGTGAGTCCACGTCGCGAGGGGTACTCATGGACGACGCCATCTTCATCAGTCCAGAAGTTCAGGAAGCGGCGGAAGTCCCGCTGACCGTCCTGCGGGAAGACGGGCGTTCGGACCCCGACCTGGACCCCGACCTGCCCAAGGAGTTCCTCCTGCGGATGTATCGCACCATGGTCCTGAACCGGGAGCTGGACGACCGTCTGTTTAAGCTCCAGCGCCAGGGCCGCATCGGTTTTTACCTGACGTGCACGGGGGAGGAGGCGGCCGTCATCGGAAGCGTGGCGGCCTTGAATGATGAGGACTGGCTGTTTCCCTCCTATCGGGAGACGGGCCTCCCGCTGTGGCGGGGCGTCCCCGTTCGGAAGTTCGTGGCTCAGCAGTACGGCAACGCCGAGGACAACGTCAAGGGCCGCCAGATGCCCGTCCACACGAGCTTTCGGGAAGCCCGCATCATGTCTATCTCCAGCCCCGTCGGGACCCAAATCCCCCAGGCCGTCGGCTTTGCCTGGGCGGCCAAGATCGTCGGGGACCCCATCGTCGTCCTCGTCTACTTCGGGGACGGGGCGACGTCGGAGGGGGACTTCCACACGGCCTGCAACTTCGCCGGCGTCTTCAAGGTCCCGGTCGTCCTCTTTTGCCGGAACAACCAGTATGCCATCTCGGTCCCCCTGAAGCGCCAGACGGCCGCTCGGTCGATCGCCGTCAAGGCCGTCGCATACGGGTTCGAGGGCGTCCGGGTCGACGGCAACGACGTCTTGGCCGTCTATGTGGCCACGAAGCGGGCCGTCGAGAAGGCCCGGTCCGGCGGGGGGCCGACCCTCATCGAGGCCCTGACGTACCGGATCGGGGCTCATTCGACGTCCGACGACCCGCGTCGGTACCGGTCCGAGGAGGAAGTCCAGCAGTGGTACGCCAAGGACCCCATCGAGCGCTTCCGGCGGTACCTGGAATGGCGGGGCTACTGGAGCGAACTCCAGCAGGAGAGCCTCCTGGAGGAGGTCCGGGACCTCATCAACCGCACGATCGAGGAAGTCGAGAAGGTCCCGCCCCCGCCGGTCGAGTCCCTGTTTGACGACGTCTATGCCCGTATGCCCCGTCACCTGCAGGAGCAAAAGGAAGCCTACCTGGCGTACCTCAAGGAGGCGGACCGATGGCGGTCATGAATATGATCCAGGCCCTCAACGACGCCCTCCGCCTGGAGATGCGGCGGGACCCCCGGGTCATCGTGATGGGTGAGGACGTCGGTCGGCTCGGCGGCGTCTTCCGGGTGACCGTCGGCCTGCTGGACGAATTCGGGCCCGACCGGGTCATCGACACGCCCCTGGCCGAGGCCGGGATCATCGGGACGGCCATCGGGATGGCCCTCTACGGCCTCCGGCCCGTCGCCGAGATTCAGTTCGCCGACTTCATCTATCCGGCCTTCGACCAGATCGTCAACGAGCTGGCCAAGTACCGGTACCGGTCGGGCGGCCAGTACAGCTGTCCCCTGGTCATCCGGACGCCCTCGGGCGGCGGCATCCGCGGGGGCCACTACCACTCCCAGAGCCCCGAGGCCTACTTCGTGCATACGGCGGGCCTGAAGGTCGTCATCCCATCGAATCCCTATGACGCCAAGGGCCTCTTGCTGGCGGCCATCCGGGACGAGGACCCGGTGATCTTTTTCGAGCCGAAGCGGATCTACCGGGCGGCGACGGGCGAAGTCCCCGAGGGGGACTATACCGTCCCTATCGGGAAGGCCCGCGTGGAAGTCGAGGGGAAGGACGTCACCCTCATCTCTTACGGGGCCATGATGGTCGAGTGCCGGGAGGCAGTCCAGAAGGCTCGGGAAAAGTGGGGGATTTCGGTCGAGCTCATCGACCTCCGGACCCTCCTCCCCCTGGACGTGGACACGGTCATCCAATCCGTCCAAAAGACGGGCCGAGTCGTGATCGTCCACGAAGCGCCCCGGACGTGCGGCTTCGCCGCCGAGCTGATCGCCCTGATCAACGAAAAGGCCTTCCTGTACCTGGAGGCGCCCCCGGTCCGGGTCACGGGCTTCGACACGCCGTTTCCGTATACCCTGGAGCATGACTATCTGCCCGACACGGGCCGCATCCTGAAGGCCATCTACGAGACGGTCCATTACTGAGCGGCTATTCGGCGGTTCGGGAACTCGGCAGTTCGGCCATTCGGCCGTGGCCAGGTATACTTGCCTTGACAGTAGGTCCGGGTGATCTCCCCCATCCCTTCTATCGTCGATGCCGAACTCCCGAATTCCCGAACTCCCGGATGGCCAGACTGCTGGAGGGGACGTCATGGCGTTCGAGTTTCGACTGCCGGACATCGGCGAGGGCATGGTCGAGGCCGAGGTCGTCAAGTGGTACGTCCAGGAAGGGGACGCCATCGAGGAAGACCAGCCGATGGTCGAGCTGATGACGGACAAGGCCAACGTGGTGATTCCCTCCCCCCGGAAGGGCGTCGTCCTGAAGCGGTTCGGTCGGGAGGGCGAGGTCGTCAAGGTCGGGTCCGTCCTCGTCGTGATCGGTGAGCCGGGCGAGGCCCTGGAGACGGCGGAAGCCCGGGTCGAGGCGGCCGTCTCGGCCCCGGCGGTGCCCGGCGCTCCGGCACCCGCTCCGACTCCCGGCGTCGGCGAGGCGACGCCTCCGCCGGGCCGGGTCCTGGCGACGCCCGCCACGCGGCGGCTCGCCCGAGAATTGGGTGTGGACCTCCGGCAGGTTCCCCCGACGGGACCCCACGGACGCGTGACGAAGGAGGACGTCATCCGCTTCGTCGAGGCCCAGCGGGCGCCGACGGCCCCTCCGACGCCGGCGCCGACCCCGCCGCCCGTCGAGGTGCCGGCCGTTCCCGAAGTCGGCCCGCCGGCCGGCCTGGAGGAGCGGATTCCCCTGCGGGGGCTTCGGCGGGTGATCGCCCGGCGGATGGTTCAGTCCAAGCATACGGCGGCGCACTTCACATACGTCGAAGAAGTCGACATGACGGAGCTGGTCCGCCTGCGGGAGCAGATGAGGCCCGTCGCCGAGGCCCAGGGCGTGCGGCTGACGTACCTGCCGTTCATCATCAAGGCCGTCGTCATCGGCTTAAAGCGATTCCCGATCATCAACGCCTCTTTGGACGACGAAAAGGAGGAAATCGTCCTGAAGAAGTACTACCACATCGGCATCGCCGTCCAGACCGACCAGGGCCTGACGGTTCCCGTCATCCACGACGCCGACAAGCGGTCCCTGCTGGACCTGGCCCGGGAGGTCGAGCGGCTGGCGACGGCCGCCCGGGAGGGCCGCTTGGGCCTTCATGAAGTCCGGGGGAGCACCTTCACGATCACGTCTCTGGGCAAGCTGGGCGGCCTGCTGGCGACGCCCATCATCAACTACCCGGAGGTCGCCATCCTGGGGGTCCACAAGATCGAGCCCCGGCCCGTCGTGCGGAACGGCGAGATCGTCATCCGCCACATGATGAACGTCAGCCTGTCCTTCGACCACCGGGTCGTCGACGGGGCCGTCGGGGCCGAGTTCACGCAGGTCGTGCGGGAACACCTGGAGAATCCCCACCTCCTGTTCTTGCAGATGTAATCGCAAAGGGCAGTTCGGAAACCCGGGAATTCGGGAGTTCGGCAGAGGGTGAGACGGACGGCGGCTCCATCGCTCAATGGCCGGACGGCCGGATTCCCAAACATCGGGGGACACGATGGACAGGAGCGTCCAGACGGCCGAGGCGATGGTCCGGGTCTTAGACGAAGAGGGCGTCGTCGTCGACCCGACGCTGGAACCGGACCTGCCGGCCGACTTTCTCTGGCGGGCCTTCGAGGGGATGCTGACGGTCCGGGCCATCGACGAGCGGATGCTCATGCTCCAGCGCCAGGGCCGCATCGCCTTCTACGGGGCGGCGACGGGCCAGGAGGCGGCCGTCGTCGGGAGCGGCCTGGCCCTGGCGCCCCAGGACTGGGTCTTCCCGGCCCTCCGGGAGGTCGGCGTCGCCCTCCTCCGGGGCTATTCCCTCCAGGACCTGGCCCATCAGTTGTTCGGGACCCGGGACGACATCCTGAAAGGACGCCAGATGCCCTGTCACTACAGCGACCGCCGGGTCCACCACGTGGCCTGGTCGAGTTGCGTCGGCAATCAGGTCCCGCAGGCCGTCGGAGCGGCGATGGCGGCCCGCTATCTGGGTGACCCCGTCGTCGTCATGGCGTACCTCGGAGACGGTGCCACGTCCGAGGGGGACTTCCACGTGGCGATGAACTTCGCCGCCGTCTTCCGGGCCCCCGTCGTGTTCTTCTGCCAAAACAACCAATGGGCCATTTCGGTCCCCGTGAGCCGGCAGACGGCCTCCGAGACGATCGCCGTCAAGGCCGTCGCTTACGGGATGGAGGGCGTCCGCGTCGACGGCAATGACCTCTTGGCCGTCTATCAGGTCACCCGTCGGGCCGTCGAGAAGGCCCGGGCCGGCGGCGGCCCGACCCTCATCGAGGCCTTTACTTACCGGATCGGTGCCCACTCGACGTCGGACGACCCGAGCCGCTACCGGAACCCGGAAGAAGTCGAACGCTGGCGTCAGCGGGACCCCATCGAGCGGTTTCGCCGTTACCTGATCCGGAAGGGCCTGTGGGATGCCGACCGAGAGCAAGCCCTGGTCCAGCGGATCCGAGACGACCTGATGGCCGCCGTCCAGAAGGCCGAATCGACACCACCCCCGCCGGTCGAGAGCCTCTTCGAGGACGTGTACGCCACGCCGCCCTGGCACCTGCGGGAACAGCAAACGGCATTGGAAGCCTACCTGCGGGAGAAAGCCCGGTGGACGGACCCATAGTCGAATCACAGAGCGGTTCATCTCAACGAAAAGTGTTTAGAACCAGCCTCATCAATCCGACGGGACCGGGATCGTGTCCTCGGCATCCGACCCCAGACCATGGACCACCGACCATGGACCCACTGGGCCCAAGCCGGTCTATAGTCCATGGTCCATGGTCGGATTGATGCAAGCGCTTCCAGGCACCTTTTATGACATGGCTTGTAGTGCCGGCGCCGGGACCCTCGGAATGAAGAACGCGGAATGGGCATCCAAGCCCCGCTCGCCTGAGAGCGGGGTCACGAGAGAGAGTTAGACGATGGACCACCGACCGTCCACTATAGGTGACGGCGTGACGCCACGGACTCCAGACCACTATGCTCACCCAGGGGGACGAGGGGCGTGGAAGGACCTGTCACGACGGCGGCCGTTCCTGAATTTGAGCGGCCGATCGCCGAGTTGTTGAAAGAAATCGACGCCCTCGAGGCGTTGGCGTCTTCGGACCCCAAGGTCCGACGGAAGCTCGATCGCCTGCGGAAAAAGCTGGAGACCTATCGGCGGCAGATCTACAGCCGGCTGACGCCCTGGGAAATCGTCCAAGTCGCCCGCCATCCCCAGCGACCCTATACCCTGGATTACATTCGCCTGATCTTTGACGACTTTATCGAGCTTCATGGGGACCGAAGATACGGGGACGACCCGGCCATCGTCGCCGGCCTGGCTTTCCTGGGTGACCAGCCGATGGCCGTCGTCGGGCATCAGAAGGGCCGGGACATGCAGGAAAAGCTCCGGCGCAACTTCGGGATGCCTCACCCGGAGGGCTACCGGAAGGCGCTCCGGATTATGAAGTTAGCCGAGAAATTCAGCCGCCCGGTCGTCACCTTTGTAGATACACCGGGGGCCTATCCCGGTATCGGGGCCGAGGCCCGGGGTCAGGCGCAGGCGATCGCCGAAAATCTCCTGGAGATGTCCCGTCTGCGAGTGCCCGTCCTGGTGTTCATCATCGGGGAAGGCGGAAGCGGCGGGGCCTTGGGCATCGCCGTGGGAGACCGCATTTACATGCTTCAGTACGCCATTTACTCGGTCATCTCCCCCGAAGGTTGCGCGTCCATCCTGTGGCGGGACGCCGGCAAGGCCCGGGAAGCGGCCCAGGCCCTGCGTCTGACGGCCCGGGACCTCCTGGAGCTGGGCGTCATCGACGAGGTCCTCGAAGAACCCCTCGGCGGCGCCCACGCCGACCCCGAGGCGATGGCCCTTCGGATTAAAGACGCCATCCTGCGGGGCCTCCAGGAGCTCTGTGGCACTCCGTCGGAGGAGCTCGTCCGACGCCGCTATGAAAAGTTCCGTCGGATGGGCGTCTTCGACGTCTGGCGCTAAGGCCTGGACTCTGCATAGGGTGCAGCAAGGAAAGAAACGTTTGGCCACTGGTTCTCTCGCCCCTGGGGAGAGGGGCAGGGTAAGACGGACGATGGTCGCATCACCCAATGGTCGGACTGCCGACGGCCCACCGGCCCCTACGCTTTTAGCAGGCGGACTGATGTCGCTCGAAAAGCTATCCCTCGTGTGGCTGGCCTGGGTCGGACTTGGAAGCCTCGCCGCCTGCGGTCCGGCCCTTCAAGAGGTCCCGAATCGCTACCAAAAAGACGGCATCGAGCTTCTCCTGGACGGCTATCCCCTGCGAGGCCTGCCACCCGTCCGGACCCATTTCATCGCGACTGTCCGGCTCCCCCAAGGTGTCTATGAGGCCTACGGGGGATGTTTTGCTGAGTACTGGGACTTTGGGGACGGCGCCGAACTTCGACGCGACCGCCATTGCGTGGAACCCGTCGAGCGAGACCCCCAAGGTCGGGTCGTTTTGGAATTCTTTGCGGAACATCCCTTCTACCGACCGGGCACCTATGAGGTCTTTTTTGAGTTGAAGCCACCGGACCTGACGGGTCCGACTCTGATCCGGGGCCGCATCCGTGTGGCCGTCCTGGCCCAAGGCGGAGGGTAGAGACTGCGGATTGCGAATTGCGGATTGGCATAGAAGTCGGCCGTGACGGATTTGTCGCTATTCATGGTGACGGTACAGGTAGGTGCCGTTCCCGTACAGTCCCCACTCCACGCATTAAAGCCATAACCGGACGCGGGCGTGGCCGTCAGCGTCACGACCGTGCCGGCCGGAAAAGAGAAGCTTTGCGTGGTACAGGTCGTCCCGCAGTTGATGCCTGCCGGACTGCTGGTGACGGTCCCCACACCCGGTGCCGGGTCCCCAAAGATGGTCTTCGTCACCGTCAGGGTGAAGGTCGCCTGTTGAACCGTCAATTGCATCGTGAACGTCCGGGTCAGCCCCCCAGCGGTCGTCCCGACGACCTGGAAGGTATAGGTGCCCGGAGGCGTGTTGGCACCGGTTTGGACCGTTAGCGTACTGCTGACCGAGCCGTTCGGCGGCGGCGTGACCGGGTTCGGGCTGAAGGCGCACGAGACCCCCGACGGCAGGCCCGAACAGGAAAGATTCACGGCACTGTTGAAGCCCCCGGTCGACTGAACCGTGCATGTGCTCGTCCCGCTCCCGCCGGGAGGTACATTCAGCGACGAGGGATTGCAGGACACGCTAAAGTCGACCGTTACCCCTCCGACTGTTAACTGAGTCGGGAATCGGTAGGGACCGGCGACGACCTCAAAGGGATAGGTGCCCGGGCGAACGGCTTGACTGACTCCGAGGGTCAATTGAATGCTGGCCGTCCCCCCGGCCGGTGGCTGGAAACGGCTGGGCTCGAGGGTGCATCGCACCCCCTCGGGTAGACCCGCGCAAGACCCATCGACGGGCTGACCAAATAGGGACTTGACGGTACACGTGGCCGTCGTCTGTCCACCGGGTGGGGCCGAAAGCGACGCCGGCTCGCAGAAGAGGCCCTCCTCCAGGCGGACCGTATTAGCCTGGATTTGGGACCCTTGGATCGTGCCCTGCACATCTACGCGCTGGCCGGGTCTTAACTGCGGCGCTCCATAGGCCATCGGCCGGTACAGCGAAGCTCCGCCAAAGGAAGTGCCGCCCGTGTACTGGACGGTGAGGGTCTGTCCCATCGCCTGAAGGGTAAATCGGGAAGCCGACGTGTCTACGCTCCCGACCACGCCCCGGACGTCGGCTTGGCTGTCGAATTGATGGATTTTCTCCAAGGTAGCCCCGACGGTCCCGACGATACCCGTCTGGAACCGGACTTCACAAGGGCCTTGGACCTGTATCGTCATCATCGCCGAAGCCGTCCCCGAGGCGTGGTTAAACGTCAGCGTGTAGGTGCCCGCCCCAGGCGTCGTGAAGCTAAAACTCCCGTTCGACTGGATGGCCGCCGTCTGGCCCGTCTGCTGATTCGTGACGGTGCCGGCCAGACTGAGGGCCGTCCCGGCCGTCGACAGCCACTGAACGACTTGGCCGTCCAGGCGATTTTCGCAGACGGATGGCGGGGGAACGGTGACCTCTTCTTCTTTCTTGCAACCGATGATGAAAAAGGCCAACAGGAGGATGCCTCCCGCAAGGCGCTGTTTCCGAATCATCGAGCACCTCCTCGTCCCCAAAGGGGGCCTCGGGACTCGTACGTGCATAGAGCCTGGGTATCGAGCGTCCGGCATTCGGTGTCGGGCTCCCGAAGGGCCGAGTACCCGACACTTAATTATTGAATTATCGGACCTCGATGCCGGGCTGTTGTCGGAGGGGTCTTAGGGGGTAGGGACCCGCAGGGGACTGACGCCGGCATGACGGCCGTCTCCTGAGGTGGACACCGGGATAACGCCCGGCTCTATGAAGATGACACCGTCATCACGGGCGATGTTCCGATGAGATGGACGCCGCCGTCACCGGCGGCGCCGGGATGACTCCCGGCGTTCTGAAGAGATCACTCACTACCTTAGCAGAGCCGTTCGGTTCGTGAGAATGGCGTCGGAACAACCTTTCCCATCCCCCGGGAAGCACGATTTTTCAAAGGGACGGCGTAACGAAGTAACGAAGTGACGGAGGGACGAGCCAGGGTCATTTATGGTCCATAGCCGCTATGGGCTCATAGCCGCATGGGCTCATAGATCGTGGCTCATGGCTCATAGTCCCATGAGCCATCCGCTATGAGCCACGAGCCAATCAGGCCGAATCCATGCGGGTTTTCACGAACCGAACGGCTCTGTTAGGGGGCTATCAGTAGGGGGGTCGGTGGAGATGGAGCGGACCGGCCCGTGGGGACGGGGATCCACTGGGCCTGACGGACTCCGATGAGGGCGGCCCGGACGTCCTGCTGAGGAAATACCTTCTGGATATAGGCTCGGTAGACCTGAATTTGGGCCCGATACTGGCGGATCAGGACCGACGGCCGGGATTCCGCATCTGTCTTATAGTCACAGACCCACAGCGTCGTCCCTTGGGACGAAACATCCTCTACGATCACGTCGATCCGGCCCTCCCAGAAATGGCGGCCCCGGGCGTCGGCCGGCTGGAGGAAGGGGATTTCCCGGGCCCGGATGCGGGGCTTCATGTAACGCCAGAGGGGACTGTGCAGAAACACGCGCAGGAGTCGGAAGGACTCGTCCAGGATGGCTGGGACGTCTGTTCCTTGAATGTCTTTTTCCACCAGGGCTCGCTGCAGGAGAAGTGGGGCCTCGTAGGTCAAGAAGGTCTCGACCCAGGCGAGGTCGTCGACCTGAGGGTCCAGGGGGATTCGAGCCAGGGCCTCGTGGACCAGGGTCCCGACCCATCGTCCGTGGGGACTTCCGGCCTCGGGGCCCTGGACGGCCGGTGTCCACAGGGCTGAAGATACGAGGCCCCCTTCCTCGACGGGGACCGACGTGACGTCGAGGACGCGGTCCTGATCACTGGGTCGCCGTTGAACGCTCTCGGCCTGGCGGAAACGCTCCCAGCGCCGTCGAAGGTCTGTCCATACCCGGCCATAGGCCTTCATGAGCTCATGCGTCATGGCCGATGGCCCATGGCCGGGAGCCGGGAGCCGGGAGCCATGAGCTATCGCCTCCAGGTCGGCCGGGCTCCGGACCGGGCGGACGTCGATGAAGTCGTCCGCCCGCAGGAGCTGGGCCAATCGGCAGGCCGCCGAGTCCCGACGGCCCCACCGGGGATGCATGCAGACCAGGACCAGGCTGTCCCGGGCTCGAGTACAGGCCACGTAAAAGAGGCGCTTCTTCTCGGCCTCTTCCAACTGATTCCGCCGGAGGTGGTGCAGGAGAAACGTCACGTTGTAGATCGTCTGCCCGGCGGCGCCCCGCTGGACGGCGATGCCCAGGCGGCCGTCCGGCGTGAGTTCCACCTGACAAGGGGCGGCGGTGTCTCGGCCCGACTCCGGCTGGCCCAGGAAGTGGGCGTCGGCCACGATGACGAGGTCAAACTCCAGGCCCTTCGCCTTGTGGATTGTCATCCACCGGCAGGCGTTCAGCTCCGGGTCGGCCAGGAGGCTTTCGCTTTCCTCGATGCCGGCCCAGGCCGAGGTCTGCAAACGCTGGACCCACCGGTCGACGGTCGTGTCGCCTTGGTCGAACCATCGGTAGGCCAGCTCGACGAGTTTCCAGAGATTCATGACCTTTTGGGGGCCCATCGGATGGGAAACATACACGGCCGGGACCCGGAACTCTTGAAAGAGGGTCGTCAAGACGCGAGCCGGCGGGTCATCCCGATGGCGATTCCGGTGGTCCTGAAGTCGTCGGATGGCCGCCTCGGCCCGGTCCCATTCGTCGGCCAGCCGGGGAAACTGTCGCAAGAAAGCTTCTCGGGCTTGGGTCCATACCGTCAAGTCCGCCGCCTGTAGGACGGCCGGGGCGCCCAGATCCGTCTTCAGGTCCTGAGTCCGGGGCCCGGGCACAGGCGGCCACAAGACCCATGCGCCGGGATCCATGAGCCATTCCCCGCGTTCCCAGCCGGCTAAATGGAACAGAAAGTCATCGGACACGCCGACGATGGGCGACCGGAGCCAGCCGATGAGGGCTGGCCGGTCGTAAGGATTGACCCACACCCGGAGCATGTTGAGAACGTCCAGGACTTCTGTCTTCTGGAAGAACTGCCGGTCGCCCTCGACGACGAAGGGGATGCCGAGCTCGTGGAATTTCTGAGCCAGCCGGGCCAGCCGGTCGACGTGGGTCATGCTCCGGAATAAGACGGCAACCCGGTCCCACGGGGGCTCCGCATTCGCCGTTCGCTGTTCGCCATTCGCCATTCGCCATCGGACGACTGTGCCGGCGATCGTCTGGGCCCACAGGTCGTCCCGGTCGTCTGAGGCCGCCTCCAGGCAGTACAGGACCGGCCGCCCCGAGGCCGGTCGATGGGCCGAGGCCGGATAGATCGGAATGTAAGGCGGCTGAACATAGCGGTCCGGGTGGACGACCGTCCGCTTCAAGAAGTCCGTGATGGATTCAGCCGCCGCGTCGGAGGGGTCGGTAGCCGGGAACAGGCTGTACCGGTCCGTCAGGCTCTCGCCCTCGGCCAGGGGGTACTTCTGACGGTCCTCCTCAAAGAGCGGGCCGCAGGCCGCATTGACGAAGTCCAGGACGGCCGCCCCGCTCCGGAAGTTCTGCCGCAGGACACAGTTCAGGAAGTCGGGCGACTGCTGAAGGTCCTCGTAAAACCGCTGAAAGGCCGCCAGGTCCGCGTCCCGAAAGGCGTAAATGGACTGCTTGGGGTCGCCGACGACAAAGATACAGCCAGGTCGCCACTGGTGCGTCTTGACGTCCTGTCCCAAGAGGCGGAGGATGTCCATCTGGACCGGGTTCGTGTCTTGGAATTCATCGACTAAGATGTGACGGATTTGGGCCTGCAAGCTCTGGCGAACGGTCGGACTCTGGGCCAGCAGACGGTACGTCTGCCACAGAAGGTCGTCATACGTCAGGTAGCCCTCCTGACGGAATCGGCGCTGGAGACGCTCCAGGAAGGGTGCGAAGGCCTCCCCCATCCGGCGAGTCAGGGCCGGGTCGACGGAGAACAGAAGAGCCCGAAAGAGATGCAGGAATCGGGGGACCCGCGCCTCGGGAAGGCGGGACGCACAGGCCTCGGCGGCCTGCTCGAGCCGGGGCCGAAGGTCCTTCCACCGGTCGCTCAGGTCCGGCGGCGGATACCGGCGACGGCCAGGCCCGTCGACCAGAGACGTCAAGTGATCGATCAGAAAGGCCCGAAATTGCCGGGACTTCGGAGACCGAGGCCGGTAGGCCTGGACGGCCTCGAGGACGGCCTGGAGAAATCCCCGATCCCGCAGGCGCCGGTGGTAGGCTTCCCAGGCCGCGGCCTCCCACGCCGTCTGGCGGTCGAGGGAGGCACCCATCGTGATGGAACTGATGGCCGCCGAGCGGGCCATAGACGAGAGCGTTTCCAGGTCCAGGTGGTACTTGCGGGCAAACCACCGGACGGCCGCCCGGGCTTGCCGATACGCCGGCTCGGGCCGGAGGTCGGGGCCCAGCAGGTCCAACAGGTAAAAAAGCCACTCTTCGTGAAAGACCTGGTCCCAGAGGTCGTCGCCGATGACCTCAAACTGGGGCGGGATCGAGGCCTCAAAGGCGTAAGCCCGCAGGAGACCGGCACAGAAGCTGTGGATGGTCGAGATGCGGACCTCGTTGAGGTAGGTCAGGACCGCCCGAAGGACTCGCCGCCACTCGGACTCGGTACAGTGAAGCCGCTCGTACAGGTCCCGCCGGACGGCCTCGACGAAGCGGGCGTCGGCCGGCTCGATGGCCGTCCCGGGGTAGAGCCACGCCTGCAGGTAAGTCCGGGTCCGGTCCCGCATCTCCGCCGCCGCCTTCTCGGTAAAGGTCATCGCCACGACCTCTCGAACGGCGGCCTGAGGGCGGCCGTGGGACCGGGCATGGTGGAAGGCCCGCCATACCAGACAGTAGCACAGACGCGCCGTCAGTAGGCTCGTCTTGCCCGTCCCGGCTCCGGCGATGACGAACACATTACGCTCGACCTGGGTCGCCGCCTGAAGCCGGTCCGACCAGTCATCGCCCCCAACGGCAGGGGCGACCGGTACCGTGTCATTTGGCATAGGGCGTCCCCTTCCAGAGGCTTAGGATACGATACATCAGTTCCAAGAAGACCGCACGAGTCATCTCGTGACTCATCGTGATGGGCGCCAGGGCGACCCGATAGGGGGCCTCCTGTTCCAGCTCGGGACTCAGACCCATCGGACCCCCCAGGACGACGCCGACTCGCCAGCCCTGGGTCACCGCCGTCGTCCACCACTGGAGCCACCGTTCTGTCGACCAGGCTTCGCCCGAAGGCGTCAGGACGACCCACGTATCCAAATCCCGGATATGCGCCCGAAGGGCCGCCGCTTCAGCCCGCCGGTGGGCGGCTTGTTGATGGGGGTCTCGGAGGGGACGTTCCGGGACCTCCCGGACCTCGCAAGGGACCCACCGTCGGATCCGTTGAAGGTAGTCGGCCGCCAGGGCTTGAATCGGCCTCGACCGGATCGGTCCGACCCAGACGATGACGAGCCGGGTCACGACGCCACGTCACTCTGTCCCTTTTCCGGGACGGCGGGGTTTCGGAGCCTCCAGGTGTTGAAGGGCCTGCTCCAAGTAACGGCGGGCCTCGGCATGATCGGGGGCCTGACGCAAGACCCACTCCATTTCGTCTCGGCACCGGACATACAGGCGGTTCATACAGTAGTTCTTCCCCAACTGAAACCGGCGGTCGATCTCCCGCCGCAAAGCTTCCTGTTTTCTCAGCGCCTCGGAGGGCGGCGGAGACGGCCGGGGAGGCACCTCAGAGACCGTCGGGCGAGTAGCCGGCCCGACGGGTGCCGACGAAGGCACCGGCCGAACGTTCCCGGCCTCCTGCCGATGGAAGACCCAGGTCGCGGCGCCCAAGATACCGACCGCCAGGGCACCGACGAGGCCCCATCGCCACAAGGGACTCCAGGCTTGCCAGCGGGTCCACAGGCGTCGCCATGGGTCCGTCTCACCGGCCGGCCCGGGGGCGGCCGGTCGATCCAAGCGGCTCAGGTCGACGTCTACCGCCGAAGTCAAGACACGCTTGAGGTCTTGGGCCAAGGCCTCGGCCGAGATGTACCGGTCTCCCGGGGAACGGGCCAGCATACGCATCACGATGGTGTCCAGGATGGGCGGGAGGGCGGCCTCATAGTGGGAAGGCGGCGGCGGGGTCGTGTGCAGGATGGCATAGGCGACGGACTGGAAGGTGTCGCCCTTGAAAGGCCGTTCCAACGTCAGAAGCTGATAAAAGACGACGCCCAGACTGAAGATGTCGCTGGCCGGCTGATAGGGCTTCCCTTCTAAGACCTCAGGGGCGATGTAGTAAGGCGTCCCCACGATCGCCTCGCTGGCCCCGACGGCCTCCATCCCGGGACCGGCCATCAGAGCGACCCCAAAGTCCATGACCTTCACCCGACCGTCGGTCAGGATCATGATGTTGGCCGGCTTGATGTCCCGATGGAGGACGCCGTTCCGGTGGGCGTAGCCCAGGGCCTCGGCGACCTGCCGGACGACTTCGGTCGCCTCGGGCCACGGAAAGACCATGTTCCGACGCAAATACGTCTGTAGGGTCGTGCCCTCCAGGAACTCCATGACGATATACGGGACGCCGTCCCAGTCTCCGACGTCGTGGATCGCTACGATGTTGGGATGGCTCAAACGGCCGGCCGCCCGAGCCTCGACGTAGAAACGGCGTAAGTAGTCCGCATATTCCCGCCGGTCCGCCAGCACGGGGAGACGTAAGACCTTAATGGCGACCGTCCGCTCAATGATGGGGTCGAAGGCCTTGTAAACCATGCCCATCGAACCCGTGCCGACGATAGCCTGGACTTGATACCGGCCGATACGCGACGGCATCTCGCTGGCGCGATGCATCACACCCCACGGACCCGCCTCGGGTGTCGGTCTCCCTACGATCCCCCTCCATCGGCTACCCTCAATGTGCACAGATTAGCCTTTTCCTAACTCTATCGTCAATAGCTTTTCCGACAGGGCCGTTCGGTTCCGACCATAGACCATGGACCGGCTTGGGCCCCGGGGGTCTATGGTCTGGGGTCGGATTTATGAGACCGCTTCTATTATTCACTCCTGCCGCCCTGGGCCTCGGCGACGAGTTGAACGTAAAGGTCGTACCATTCGGGTGCCAGGTTCCCCCGCTCGTAGGCTTCTCGGACGCTACAGTGAGGTTCACGCAAGTGTAGGCAATCGTCGTACCGGCACCGGACCGGTCGGCCGGTCAGGGCCGCCCAGGGAAAGGCGTCCCGTACGACGGCCGGCGTGACTTCCGGCCCGAAGACGCTCCGGGAAAAGCCGGGCGTGTCGGCGACCCAGCCGCCCTCCGGGAGGGCCAGGAGGGTCGTCCCCGTCGTCGTGTGCCGGCCCCGCCGGGTCCGGGGGTGGACCTCGCCGGTCCGAAGACGGGCGCCCGGAATCAAGGCGTTCAGCAGGGCGGACTTGCCGGTCCCGGACGGTCCGGCCAGGGCCGACACACGGCTCCGGAGCTCTTCCCGGAGGACGTCCAGGCCGAGTCCCGTTTGGACGCTGATGCCCCAGAGGGGAAAGCCCGCCTGACGGTAGCGAGTCTGAAGCCCTTCCCAGCGGGGGCGGTCTTCGTCTTTCAGGAGGTCCAGCTTGTTGACGACGATCGCCGTCGGAATGCCCCGGACATGGGCGGCGATACGAATGCGATGAACGGCCCGTTCGTCGAAGGGCGGAGCGTCCCAACTCACGACGATCAGCAGGAGGTCCAGGTTGGCCACGCCGGGAGGGTCGAGCCAGTTGCGGCGGGGGGCCACCGCCGTCAGGACGTAACCGTCCGGCGAAAGGGCCCGGGCCTCGACGCGGTCGCCGGCCCAGATGCCTCCGACGTCCTGCCACAGACGCCGCCGGGCCCAGGCGCGGACTTCCCGGCGGGCCTCGGTCAGGTACACCCGAAACTGGGGTCCGATGCGTCCGATGACGATGCCCTGCAGGGTCGGACCTGCCGAATTCGGTATCAGACCATAGACCATGGACCACAGACCATGGACCTGACTGGACCAGGGGGTCGCCCCGTCTTGTAAGGATGGCGAGAACCGTTTCACCTTCCATGGTCTTTGATTCCCGGACCACGGAAGGCTTGGATTTCGGCCTCGTCGGGAGGCCTTGCAGGGCCACCAGGCCCCCGGGGTCGGCCTCCACGACCCAACCTTTTTCGGTCCGACGCAGGACGGCTTTCTCCCCATGAAGAAGCCGCCTGGCCGCCCGACCTATCCCCGACCTGCCTGCGCCGCTGTCGCGACAGGCAGGCGCCGGGCACGGCCTCTATCGGCTCATGGCTGATAGCTCGTATTGGCTCATGGCTCATAGCTCATGGCTCATGGTCCCATGAGCTATCAGCTATGAGCTATGAGCCAATAGGGGCCATGAGCTATGACCCATGAGCTAATACGAGCCATCAGCCACAGGACACCGCCCCGGGGACCGCCCCATACTCGCCATTCGCCACTCGCTACTCGCCATTTCGCCATTCGCCGAAGTAACGAAGTGGCGAGCCACGGTCTTGGGCCGACGGCCCACCTGCCCATCTGCCTATCTGCCGACTGCCCACCTGCCGAATGCTTGAAACATCATGCTCTCGTGGAGGTACCCTTTCCGCTCCCCATCGCACTTTTCACCTCCCGAGTGGCTATGTTCTATGGGTCTACGGTCTATGGTCCTGTGGTCTTAGAAGACCTGACATCGAAAATTCGAGCGGCATATACTAATACCGGAGCGCTACAGACAGTCGGGAGGAGGGAACCAAATGGCGAAAGATACGCTGACCATCACCGACAATCGAACCGGTCGTACTTACGAGATTCCCATCCAGTATGGCACCATCCGGGCGATGGACCTTCGGCAAATCCGGGTCTCCGATGAAGACTTCGGCCTCATGAGCTACGACCCGGGGTTCATGAACACGGCCTTTTGCAAGAGCCGAATCACCTACATCGACGGAGAACGGGGGATCCTGCTGTACCGGGGCTATCCCATCGAGCAGTTGGCCGAGAAGAGCACCTACCTGGAGACGGCCTATCTGCTGATCTTCGGGGAATTGCCGACCCGTTCCCAGCTCGAGGATTGGGTCTACAACATCACCCACCACACGATCATCCATGAGAACATCAAGAAGTTCATCGACGGCTTCCACTACGACGCCCACCCGATGGGGATCCTGGTCAGCACCGTGGCGGCCCTGTCGACCTTCTATCCCGAGGCCAAGAACATCTTCGACCCGGAAATCCGCCTCAAACAGATCTGGCGCCTGATCGCCAAGATGCCGACGCTGGCCGCCTTTGCCTATCGGCACAGCATCGGCATGCCGTATGCCTATCCCGACAACGACCTCAGCTACACGGGCAACTTTCTCAACATGATGTTCAAGAAGACCGAGCTGAAGTACAAGGTCAACCCCGTCTTGGAGCGGGCGCTGGACGTCCTGTTCATCCTCCACGCCGACCACGAGCAGAACTGTTCGACGACGGCCATGCGGGTCGTCGGGAGTTCCCATGCGGACCCCTACGTCGCCACGGCGGCCGCCGCGGCGGCCCTATACGGCCCGCTTCATGGAGGGGCCAACGAGGCCGTCTTGCGGATGCTGATGGAGATCGGGTCCAAGGATAAGATCCCGGCTTACATCGAACGGGTCAAGCGGGGCGAGACGCGACTCATGGGATTCGGCCATCGGGTCTACAAGAGCTACGACCCCCGGGCCCGCATCATTAAGCAAATCGCGAACGAAGTCTTTGAGGTCACGGGTCGGAACCCTCTCATCGACATCGCCTTAGAGCTCGAGCGGATCGCCCTGGAAGACGACTACTTTGTCCAGCGGCGGCTGTACCCGAACGTGGACTTCTACTCGGGCATCATCTATCAAGCGATGGGCTTCCCCGTCGAGATGTTTCCCGTCCTGTTTGCCATCGCCCGGACGGCCGGGTGGCTCGCCCAGTGGCAAGAACTCATCTTAGATACCGAACAGCGGATCGCCCGGCCGCGTCAGATTTATATGGGCCCCGGCCGTCGGGACTACGTCCCCCTGGAGGCCCGGGGGTAGGAATGCGGCTGTCGGGCCCACCGGCCGAGTGGCCGAGCGTCCGGACGGCCGGATGAACCGGAGGGACACTCATGCGTCTGCGAGCGCGCGAGATCGTCATCGGAGCCCTGAGTCTCGGGATTTTGCTCATCGGCTACCTGGTCTTTTCCGGGATGCGGGGCCAGCAACAGTACTACCTGCATCTGGACGAGCTCGAACGGATGGCCGCCGAGGTCGACGGCAAGGGCGTTCGCATCAATGCGCGGGTCGAGCCCGGCTCTATCCGCAAGGCCCCCCAGCGGCTGGTATACGACTTTGCCGTCACGGACGGCCAGCGGCGGGTGACGGTCCACTACGAGGGCGTGGTATCCGACATGTTCAAGGACGGCATCGAGGTCGTCGTCGAGGGCCGGTACGACGCCCGCCGGAATCACATCGAGGCGACCCGCCTGCTGACCAAGTGTCCGTCGAAGTATCAGGCCGATGCGGGCCGGCCGTGAAAAAGAACATCGGCTACAGACCATAGACCACAGACCACAGACCATGGACCACAGACCATAGACCCCCGGGGCCCAAGCCGGTCTACGGTCTGAGGTCCATGGTCTGTGGTCTATGGTCGGATTGAATGGTCTGCGGCCTGAGGAAAGCCAAGGAGACCGGAAGCAGGAGTAGATCATGCACTTTCCGTGGATCCATTACGACCCTTCCCAATACCCGGTGGCGTTTGTCGGGACAATTCTCCTGGCTGGGGCCTGGCTGATGGCGCTTTACGCGATGGCGGCCAGCGTCTGGGGAGGCCTCCGGCGTCGGGAGCCCTGGGTCCGCTCGGGGGAACACGCCCTGGGGGCGACCACCTTGGTCCTGTCGATGGCCGTCTTCCTCCTATGGCAGGCGTTGTATACGAACAACTTCGACCTGGCATATATCGTTCAGCATTCGTCCAGTAAGATCCCCCGCCTGTACGCCCTGGCGGCCCTCTGGGGCGGGCAGGAGGGGTCACTCCTGTTCTGGGTCTGGATCCTGAGCCTGTACACGGCCTTGGTCTTGCTTCAAAACCGCCACCGGCGACGCCTGTGGCTCCCCTACGTGAGCGCGACGCTGGCCCTGGTCCAGCTCTTTTTTCTGACGACGATCTTGTTTGCGGCGAACCCCTTCACGCCCGTCCCGGAAGCCGTCGGTGAGGGCCGGGGGTTGAATCCCATCCTCCAGCGACCGTTGATGGCCATCCATCCGCCTAACTTGTACCTCGGTTACGTCGGTTTCACGGTCCCCTTCGCCTTTGCCGTCGCCGCCCTCGTCACGGGCCGGATGAACCTGGAGTGGCTGGTCGCCGTCCGTCGGTGGGCGCTCGTGCCCTGGTTCTTCCTGACGGCGGGGATCCTCATCGGGAGCCGGTGGGCCTACCAGGAGCTCGGCTGGGGCGGCTACTGGGCGTGGGACCCCGTCGAGAACGCCTCCCTGATGCCCTGGCTCCTCTCGACGGCCTATTTGCATTCCATCATGGTCCAGGAAAAGAAGAACATGCTCCGGGCCTGGAACATCACGCTGATCATGGCGACGTTCCTGCTGTCGGTCCTGGGGACGTTCATCACCCGGAGCGGGATCCTCTCGTCGGTCCATGCCTTCGCCGTCTCGCCTATCGGGGACTACTTCATCGTCTTCTTGAGCTTCATCCTCTTTTATGGCCTGGCCCTCCTGTATATCCGATGGCCGGTCATCCGGAGCGCCCAGCGGATCGAGGCCGTCCTGTCGAAGGAGAGCAGTTTTCTGTTCAACAACCTGCTCCTGACGGGCATCTGCTTTGCGGTCCTGTGGGGAACGCTCTTCCCCCTCGTGTCGGACCTGGTGAAGGGGCATCGGATCACCGTGGCGGCGCCCTTCTTCAATCAGGTCACGGCCCCCCTGGGCCTGGCCCTCCTGATCCTCACGGGGATCTGCCCGCTGATCGCCTGGCGGCGGGCGACGTGGACGAACTTTGAGCGGAACCTCCTCCTGCCGTCGGTCTTTACACTGGTCGCGGCATCGGTCCTATTCGCCCTCGGCCTGCGGGAGCCTCTCCCCCTGGCCTTTGTGGGGGCCGGCGTCCTGGTCCTGGCCACGACGGCCCTCGAGTTTTACCGGGGCGTCCGGGCCCGACGCCGGATGTACAGTGAGCCCGTCTGGACGGCCTTTGGGAAGCTCTTCGTGAAACACCCCCGTCGCTACGGCGGTTATATCGTCCACCTGGGCGTCGTCCTGCTGTTCTTCGGCATCGTCGGCTCGGCCTTCTACCAGGTCAAGCGGGAGGTGTTCCTTCGGCCCGGCGACACGGCCCATCTGCAGGGCTACACGCTGAAATACGAGGGCCTTCGTCTCCAGCGCTTCCCCCACAAGGACCTCGTCACGGCCTCCGTCGTCCTTCAACGGGGCGACCGGGTCGTGACCCGCTTGGCCCCCGGCCGGGAATTCCATCCCAACGCCGACCAGCCCGTCACAAACGTGGCCATCTACTCGACGTGGCGGGGCGACGTCTATCTCGTCCTGGGGGCGTGGGACGAGAACCAGGGGGCGACCCTGGAGATGTACTATAACCCCCTGGTCATCTGGTTCTGGGTCGGGGGCTGGCTGATGCTCGTCGGGGGCGTCATCGTCATGAATCCTCGGTGGGAGCCGGCATACATGCTGGCCCCGCAGGCGGCCGTCGCCCGGCCCTGAGACGAACCCCACCGCCCGACGCTCCGTAGCCGTGGAGAGGTCGATTCTGCCGGGGGGACCGGCGACGTCGTCACGTCGTCACTTTGCCTGTAAAATCGTGTTCTCCGAGGGGTCCCGAATCTATCCCGCGGGCCCCTTTCGTCGAGGTGAGCCGTTCTGTCATGAGTCTTGAGCCTGAAACTCATTCAAAAGGGAACAGGAGCTTACCATGAAGACCCTTCTGTTAGAACTCCCGCCCGAAGTCGATGAGGAGGAAGCCCGACTCATGCTGGCAGTCAAGTTGTATGAAGTGGGCAAACTTACCTTAGGGCAGGCCGCCCGGTGGGCGGGTTACTCTAAACGTGCCTTCATGGAACTGTTAGGGCATTACGGCGTTCCGGTCATTGCTTACTCCCCCGAAGAACTCCAGGAAGAGGTCACGGAGTGAAAGAACCCGCTGTCACGGATAGCTCGTGTCTGATTGTACTGGAACGAGTCGATCAATTAGAGCTTTTGCCCGCGTTATTTCATCCGCTACTGGCTTCTCCGACCGTACGGGATGAGTTCAGTTCCCAGCCCGAGTGGTTGCAAGTGCAGGCCCCATCTAATACGGCTTTGGTGAATGTGTTGCGTCTCATCATGGGGGAAGGCGAGGCGGAAGCGATCGCTTTGGCCATCGAACGACAGTATTTGCTCATTTTAGACGACCGTAAGGCTCGCACTTGGGCCAAGCGATTGGGCATTCGGCTCATCGGCACAGCCGGTATCTTGGTGCGGGCGAAACGTGCAGGTTTGCTCGGTGCTGTCCGGCCTATTTTGGAAGACATGGAGGTTGCGGGTTTTCGTATGAGCCCTCAACTGAAACAGGAAGTACTCCGGCTGGCAGGAGAATGAACTCATCATCCCGGTGAATCCTCGGTGGGAGCCGGCATACATGCTGGCCCCGCAGGCGGCCGCCGCCCGGCCCTGAGGCTGACCCGCCGGCCGACTCCGGAGGTCTCCACCCCGATGGGAAAGTCCGTTCCGTCGACGGTCGTCTCGCGTCCATTCTCGACGGTCTACCGGTGGCTCCGTCTGCAATCCCGGAGTCTCCAATGGACGGCCCTGGGGATTACCTTGATGACGGGGCTGAGCCGCTTGACGGGCTTCGTCCGGGAGCAGTTGAAGGCCCGCTACCTGGGGACGACCCACGAGGCGGACGCCTTCGACATCGCCTTCATCATCCCCAACATGCTCCGACGGCTCCTCGGGGAAGGCGCCCTGACGGCCGCCTTCATCCCCGTTTACGCCCGCTGGCGGGTCGAGCACCCGGAGGAGGACCGCTGGCACCTCGTCCGGATATGCATGAACGACCTGCTGGTCGTGCTCCTTTTGGTCGTCGCCCTCGGGGAATTCCTCTCGCCGGCCCTGGTCCGCCTGATTGCCCCGGGGTTTCGGGCGTTTCCGTGGAAGTACGCATGGACGGTCGAGCTGAACCGTCTGATGTTTCCCTTCATCCTGTTCATCTCGATGGCGGCCCTGACGACGGCCGTCCTGAATGCGCACCGGCGCTTTGTATGGCCGGCCGCCGCCCCGGTCCTGTTCAACGTCGCCATGATCGGCATCGTCCTGGCGTGGGCCCACCGGGTCCGGTATCCGTCGCTGGTCTTCGCCCTCGGCGTCGTGACGGGCGGATTCCTGCAGTGGGCCGTCCAGTGGCCGGTCCTGCGGCGGCTCGGTTTTACGCCGGCATGGCGGCTGGACTTCCGACATCCGGGCCTGCGGGAGGTTTTCCGCCTGATGGGACCCGGCTTCTTTGCCGTCGGGATTGCCCAAATCAACATGGCCATCGGGCAGAGTTACGCCTCGACCCTTGGGCAGGGCGCTGTGGCGGCGCTGACCTACGCGAGCCGCGTGCAGGAGCTGACCATTGGGATGATCGCCGTGGCCTTTTCGACGGTCCTCCTGCCCCACCTTTCGGACCTGGCGGCCCGGGGCGACTGGCTCCGGTTTCGAGCCTCGGTGACGGAGGGCGTCGTGTGGGTCCTGGCCTGGAACCTGGCGGCGGCCGTCGGCTTGGCATGGCTGAGCGCGCCCATCGTCCACGCCCTCTTTGAATATGGCCGCTTTAACGTCGAGTCCCGCCTCCTGTCGGCCGGGGCCTTAGCCTGGTACGCCCTGGCGACGCCGGCCTACAGCCTCAATAAGGTCCTCGTGCCGGGTTTTTACGCCGTCAAGGACCTGTGGACGCCGGTCCGGGTCGCCGCCCTCTCGATGCTGGTCTATGCCCTGAGTCTGACCGTCCTGACGCCCCGGTACGGCGTGACGGGCATCGCCATGAGTAGCGCCGTCGCCGGATGGACCCAGATGGCGGTCCTGCTGGGTTTGTTCCAGCGGCGGTTCGGATGGCTCACCGGGTGGATCCTGAGGCCCGGGTTCGTGGCGACGGCCGTCGGGATCGGCGGGATGGCCGCCTGGCTGGTCCTCATCGGACGTCTATGGCCCTATCCCTATGGCGGCCCGATGAGCGCTCGCTTTGTCCACCTCGGGGGCTTCATCCTCCCGGCCGTCGGGATTTTCTGGGGGCTGTACGTCGGCGTCCAACGTCTCGTCTTCCGCCAGCAGACCGTCCGCCCCCGGGAATGGACCACGGACCCCCGACCATAGACCACAGACCATGGACCATCGACTATGGACCCCCGACTATAGACCTGACTGGGGCCACGGGGGACCTCCTCGGTCTGTGGTCCGTAGTCGATGGTCTATGGTCTATGGTCTATGGTCCATAGTCGATGGTCCGTAGTCTATGGTCCCCGGTCGATGGTCTCCGGAACCACGTGGGCCCGCTTCTGGGCGACCCGCTCCCGGATGAAGGCGACGATTTCGTCCAGGGAGGAGCCGGGCACGAAGACCTCGTCGACCCCCAGGGCCTTCAGTTTGGGGATGTCCATCGGCGGGATGATGCCCCCGACGATGACGACGACGTCGGTGGCCCCCTGCTCCTCCAAGAGCTTCATGATCCGGGGAACGATGGCCATGTGGGCCCCCGACAGGACGCTGATCCCGATCACGTCGACGTCCTCTTGGAGAGCCGCATGGACGACCTGTTCGGGCGTCTTCCGGAGACCCGTGTAGATGACCTCCATGCCGGCGTCCCGGAGGGCCCGAGCGATGACCTTGGCCCCCCGGTCATGCCCGTCCAGACCCGGCTTGGCGATAAGGACCCGAATCTTCCGCATCGCCGACCTCCCTGCAGACGGGGACGTCTGCGCTCCTTCCCACCTTAATTATGCCCCACGGCTCCCCCATCGTTCCAGGCCTCGGCCGACTAAAAAGAGCAGGACCCCGACCCCGAAGAGGCGGAGTTCCGACCGCAGGTCCCCTGTCGTCAGCCCATACAGCAGGGCATACAGTAGAAGACCCAAGGCGACCGCCTCCAGGAATCGTCCTGCATAATACAGCCATACCGCCATGCTTCTACCCACGGGCTCGGGCGTCAAAGAGGATTGGCAAGATTTCGAATCGTAAATCGATATGTCAGGAATAAAGATAGCTCATGGCTTATAGCGGATGGCCCGGGTCCTCGCTCCTCCCCATGAGCGATGAGCCGATATAAGCCGCGAGCCCGCCCTTACACCCGGACCGGCAAGATCAAGACGGGGATGCCCCGATGGTAGAGACGCCGTTGAATCGCGAAGGACGTGTAGTTGTGCAGGATGCGGGTGACCATCGACTCCCGGGGAAACACCAGTTGGCCGGCGAACAGGACGCTGTGGGGGAAGCGTTCGACGGTCTGAAGGGCCAGCTTCTCGACCTCGTCGACGACGTCGATGCCCAGGGCATAGACGCTCTCGGCGTGGTAGCCGTAGGCCCGCATGAGCTCGACGTAGCGATTCAGGTCCTCTGAGACAGCCCGGCGCAGGTTTTCAATTTCCTCGATCCCTTTAAACCGACCGGCGTCGATGACGCCGACCTGGAGGAAGACGAAGTTCTTGAAGTGACCCCGGAAGAGCCGCAGGACCGTGAACAGCGTATGAAGGCCCAGGCCGTTGAAGCCGTTCACGAGGATGACGGCCGTGTTCTCCGTCGTGACGTCCCAGCCGTGGGCGTTGGGCGCCGCCGGCGCGGGGACCGTATGGTCGGGATGGGCCGGCAGGGCGGCCGTCAGGAGGGCGTCCAGTCGTTGGAGAAGCCGCCGCGTGCGGGCGTAGTGGCGGTGGATGAGGGTCGCCAGCGCGATCAGGGAGGTCGTGACGGCCAGGGTCAGCCACCCGCCCTCGTGGAACTTGACGATGACCGTCGTCATCAGGATGAACGACGTAAGTAAGAAGCCCAATCCATTAATCGTAATCTTTTGAAACCAGGCCGGCTCCCGATGACGGACTTCCCACCAGTGCTTGACCATCCCGAGTTGGGACAGTGTAAAGGTCAGAAACACGTTGATGCTGTAAAGTACGACCAGGAACGACACCGAGCCCCGCGAGATCCACATCAGGATCAAGGACACGCCGCTCATGAGAAGGACGCCGTTCTGGGTGACCAGGCGGTCGCTGAGCAGGGCGAAGCGGGTCGGCATCCACCCGTCCAGGGCCATATTGGCCAAGACCCGAGGACCACCCAGGAACCCCGTTTGAGCGGCGACAAACAGGATGAGGGCCGCCGTCACCAGGGCCGTGATGACGAAGATTCGACCGTCACCGAAGACCTCTGAGGCCACTCTTTCGAACAAGGCGGCATTCAGGGTCTTCCCCGGCTGGGGTCGAATGTCGAAGAGCAAATAGGCTAAGATGAGGCCCCCCGCGATAAAGGCCAGGCTGACGGCCATATATAGCATCGTCCGCTTGGCCGTTTCGACCCGGGGTTCGCGAAGGACGGGTAGGGCGTTACTGACGGCCTCGATACCCGTATACGTCCCCCCGCCCAGGCTGTAAGCGTGAAGGAGCAGGAGTAAGACCCCCAGGGTCCCCATCTCGACGGTCGAAGCCCGGAGTTCTTGCGAAGTCTGCCGGAAAAGCTCGGGTAGGGCCGTGCCATGGGATATCAAGCCGTATAGGATGGCCAGAGCGTGAAGGGAAACAAACAGGATGAAGATGGGGACGAGGGGGAGGACCGACTCCCGGACCCCCCGCAGGTTCAAGACCGTTAAGAAGAATAGGACGACAAAAGCAAAGGGCAACTTGTAGCGGTGCCACTCCAGGGGCAAAAAACTGAAGATGGCATCGGCCCCGCTGGCTACAGAGACGGTGATCGTCAGGATATAGTCGATGACCAACGCACAGCCGGCGACCATCCCCAGCGTGGGTGATAGGAGTTTGCTGACGACTGTATAGCCACCGCCGCCGGAGGGGAACAGCTCGATGATCTGGGTGTAGCTGGCGCTGATGACGAAGACAGTCAGGGCTGTCATGGCCGCCAGGAAGACGGCCAAGTAAGTATGCCCCTGCAAGGCCAGGAAGGCCTCCTGGGGACCATAGTTCACCGACGAGATCCCATCGGAGCCCAGACCCACCCAGGCCAGGAAGGCGACGAGGGAGACCTTGTGGAAGACGCCCGGCTCCGTGGGCTTCCGGGCCGCGCCGAGGACGATGCGCTTGAGACGCTCGGTCAGAGAAGCCTGGTCTTCGTTCATAGGGAAGGAACCTCGGGGGCCGGCGGGCCGAACGAGGGCCCCTACCCCCTATGGGTCCCGGGGTGCGGATATTTCATTATATCCCAAATCGGACGCCGTGCCAATTTCAGGGGCCGGGCGCTCTGGACGTCGCCGGCCGGGGGATGTAACCTTTGGGGGCGTCGGCGTCTCTTATATCGGAGCCCTCTGGTTCGTGAGGATAGCGTCTGATCGGCCTTGCCCATCGCCCGAAAAGCCCGATTTTTCAAGAAGGTCCGGGTCCCAGTGGGGTGAGCCCATGGGTCACATCGGCTCATGGCTCATAGCTGATGGCTCATGGCCCCTATTGGCTCATAGCTCATGGCGGATGGCTCATGGTCTGTGAGCCATGACCCGTGAGCTAATATGAGCCATCAGCCAGGGGGTCTATCGGCCGACCTGCCCACCTGCCCTTTCTGAAAATGACAAGCCCACCGGGCGCGTGGAGGACCTTCATGCGGAACGTGGTCATCATCGGCTCGGGTCCGGCCGGCTACACGGCCGCCATCTACACGGCCCGGGCCCTACTCGAACCCCTGGTCATCGCCGGCTATCAGGCCGGGGGCCAGCTCATGCTGACGACCGAGGTCGAGAACTTCCCGGGCTTCCCGGAGGGTATCCAGGGACCCGAACTGATGGAGCGGATGCGCCAGCAGGCCGAGCGATTCGGGGCTGAAATCCTCCAGAAGGACGCCACGGCCGTCGACTTCTCGACGTGGCCCTACCGGGTCCAGGTCGGCTCGACGTGGGTCGAGGCCAAGACGGTCATCATCGCCACGGGCGCCCGGGCCCGCATGTTGGAGGTCCCCGGCGAGCGGGAATGGCTCGGTCGGGGCGTCTCGACGTGCGCGACCTGCGACGGGGCCTTTTTCCGGGACCAGGTCGTCGGCGTCGTCGGGGGCGGCGACTCGGCCATCGAGGAAGCCCTCTTTCTGACCCGCTTTGCCGCCCGGGTCTACGTGATCCATCGGCGGGACAAGCTCCGGGCCAGTAAGATTATGCAGGACCGGGCCTTCCGGAACCCCAAGATCGCCTTCCTCTGGAATACGGTCGTCGAGGCCGTCCACGGTGAACCTTCCCGGGGCATCACGGGGGTGACCCTCCGGGACACGCAGACCGGTGAACGGCGGGAGTTCCCCCTGGACGGACTGTTTGTCGCCATCGGGCATATCCCGAATACGGACTTGTTCCGGGGTCAGGTCGAGCTGGACGATCGGGGCTACATCGTCGTCGACCACCGCCTCCGGACGAATCGACCGGGGGTCTTCGCCGCCGGGGACGTCGTCGACTATATCTATCGACAGGCCATCACGGCGGCCGGGATGGGCTGTATGGCCGCCATCGAGGCCGAGCGCTACTTAGAGGCGTTAGAACACGAGGGAAAGGCGCCGGGTCTCGGGTCAGGGTAAAGGCCCCGGACCCCGGACGACAGGCTGTAGTCTACGGGGTGGGGGCGTTCTCCATCCTTGAGGCGGACGACCCCGCTCGCCATAGTACAATAGTACAAGCGAATCTCATCAATCCGACCACAGACTATAGACCACAGACCATAGACCTGCTTGGGCCCAGGGGGGTCTATGGTCCAGGGTCTGTGGTCCATAGTCTGGGGTCTTGGGTCTTGGAGGGGGTTGGCAACAGCTGACCTTATTGTGGCTTTCCGATGGATTTTATGGAATTTCATGGCACATAAGTAGCGAATGGCGAGTAGCGAGTGGCGAATGGCGGATGCTGGGCAGACTGGACTTTTCCCGACCTTCTGCAAAAATAGGGTAAAAAATCGGAGCCGGCACCCCATGAAACCGCCGAAAATCACCGTCCGGTGCCGACTGGAACCGACGCCCGATGCGGAAGCGCGGCTCCGGCGGCAGGCGGAGGTCTGGCAGGCGATGGTGGCAGTGGCCTTAGAGGTAGCGGCAGCCCGCAACATTACGGGGCGGAAGCGTCTGCACGAGGCCGTCTACGGGGAACTGCGGGGGCGGTGGCCGGAGGCGCCCTCGCACTATGCGTATACGGCCATCACAAAGGCGCGGGCCATCTGGAAGTCGTTCCGGCGCCGGCGGCGGCAGGGCCGAACC
>BEHN01000016.1 GCA_002898535.1 bacterium HR11 | reverse complement strand
CCTCGCCCAGCCGCCGCCGGAGCCACCCCGTCCCTGCCAGCCGCACCTCCAGCCGGTCCCGCCCCCGGGCGCCCTCCACCGCAACCCGCAGAAAGTACGTCCCGTCCCGTTCTTCGAGCGTCCAGAGGTGTGCATCGTCTAAGTACAGCCGCAGACGCCTTGCGTCGAGTTCCGGCCGCGCCTTCCGGGTTCGGCCCTGCCGCCGCCGGCGCCGGAACGACTTCCAGATGGCCCGCGCCTTTGTGATGGCCGTATACGCATAGTGCGAGGGCGCCTCCGGCCACCGCCCCCGCAGTTCCCCGTAGACGGCCTCGTGCAGACGCTTCCGCCCCGTAATGTTGCGGGCTGCCGCTACCTCTAAGGCCACTGCCGCCATCGCCTGCCAGACCTCGGCCTGCCGCCGGAGCCGCGCTTCCGCATCGGGCGTCGGTTCCAGTCGGCACCGGACGGTGATTTTCGGCGGTTTCATGGGGCGCCGGCTCCGATTTTTTACCCTATTTTTGCAGAAGGTCGGGAAAAGTCAAGTCTACTCGCCATTCGCCACTCGTCATTCGCCCCTCGCTACTCGCCATTCGCTACTTATGTGCCATGAAATTCCATAAAATCCATCGGAAAGCCACAATAAGGTCAGCTGTTGCCAACCCTATTTCCCTGAACTCATCTGGCTCTGTGGACATCCTGAGCCATCGTCTCAAAGCCCCCTGCGGCGTCCATCCCATCCGGACGCCGGCCGTCATGCCGGCGTCCGCCCCCTGTGTCGGCGGGCCCAGGGTCTCCGGGCCTCTCCAGAACCTGAAGAGGATATCCACAGAGCCAAGCCATCTCATAAAAGGTGCCTGGAAGCGCTCGCATAAATCGGACCATAGAGCCCAGACCATAGACCGGCTTGGGCCCGGGGGGTCTATGGTCCATGGTCCGTGGTCCATGGTCTGATATCGAGGGTCCGATCCCGGTCCCGTCTCATCCGGATTGATGAGACGGGTTCTGGTCAGCCGAAGCGGCCCGTGATGTAGTCCTCCGTCTGGCGGACGCGGGGGTGGGTGAAGAGGTCCGTCGTGCGTTGGTACTCGATGAGGTGGCCCATGTAGAAGAAGGCCGTGTAGTCGGACACCCGGGCGGCCTGTTGCATGTTGTGGGTCACGAGGACGATGGTGTAGTTTTCTTTCAGGCTAACCATGAGGTCTTCAATTTTCCCGGCGGCGATGGGGTCCAGCGCCGAGCAGGGCTCGTCCATCAGGAGGACCTCCGGCTCGACGGCCAGGGCCCGGGCGATGCAGAGCCGCTGTTGCTGACCCCCCGAAAGCTGTAAGGCCGAGGCGTGAAGCCGGTCCTTGACCTCGTCCCAGAGGGCGGCCTGTCGGAGGCTCCGCTCGACGATCTCGTCCAGGACGGCCCGCTGACGGATGCCCATCATCCGGGGGCCGAAGGCGACATTGTCGTAAATCGATTTGGGGAAGGGGTTCGGCTTCTGGAAGACGAGCGTCACGCGGCGACGTAAGTCGTTGACGTCCATCGTGGGCGCGTAGACGTCCTGGCCGTCCAACAGGACCCGCCCTTCGATACGGGCACCGTCGATGAGGTCGTTCAGCCGGTTGAGGCACCGCAAGAAGCTGGACTTGCCGCACCCCGAGGGCCCGATGACGGCCGTGATCTGGCGACGGGGGATTTGAAAGGAGATGTCGACCAGGGCGGGCTTCTCACCGTAGTAAAGGGACAAGTGCTGGACGTCGAACACGGGGTCCGGGATGGGGCTCAGGACGTACCGTTCCTCGGAGACCCGCATCGGCGCCGGTTCGACGGCCGGGGCGGCGACTTCCCCCAGGGGTACGGTCACGGACGGGCGGGCCGAACGGACGGTCATGGCTCCTACCGAGTTCGGTATCTGACGCCTAAGACCCGACTTCATATGGAGCCCCCATGATAGAGGCGGCGGATGCGGTTGCGCAAGTAGATGGCCGTCAGGTTCAGGGCGACGACGAGGACGAGCAGGAGCAGGGTCGTGTTGTAGACCATCGGCTGGGCGGCGTCCACGTTGGGCGACTGGAAGCCCACGTCGTAGATATGGAACCCCAGGTGCATGAACTTCCGCTCCAGGTGGATGAAGGGGAAGCGGCCGTCGACGGGCAGGTCCGGGGCGAGTTTGACGACGCCCGTCAGCATCAGGGGGGCGACCTCGCCGGTCGCCCGGGCGATGGCCAGGATCAGGCCCGTCAGGATGCCCGGGGCGGCCGCCGGGAGGATGACGTGCCGGACCGTCTGCCACTGGGTGGCGCCTAAGGCCCGGGCGCCGTGTCGGATTTCGGGTTGAATGGCCAGGAGGGCCTCTTCGGTCGCCACGACGACGACGGGAACGGTCAGGAGGGCCAGGGTCAGGCTGGCCCACAGGAGGCCGCCCGTGCCAAAGACGGGCGTCGGCGCCATCCAGGGATAGAACGTTCGGTCGATGGCCGTCCCGACGGTGTAGATGAAGAAGCCCATGCCGAAGACGCCGTACACGATGGACGGCACGGCGGCCAGGTTGTTGACGGCGATGCGGACGACCCGGGTCAGCCAGTTCTGGCGGGCGTACTCCCGCAGATACAGGGCCGTCATCACGCCGACGGGCACGACGAAGACCGTCATGACGAGGACCATACTGAAGGTCCCGAAGATGGCCGGGAAGACGCCGCCCTCGGTGTTGGCTTCCCGGGGGTTCTCGGTCACGAGCTCCCAGTACCGTCGGGCATACAGGCGGATGCGGTCCCCAAGGCTCATCTGATTGGCCGGTATCACACGGACGACCTGAGCCAGGGGGATGCGGAGGGCCGTCCCGTCGGCGGTCGTCGCCTCCAGGACATAGGCCTGGAGCCGCTCCATCAGGCTCGCCCGCCGGAGGGCGAGGACCCCGTAGACCCGCTCCCATCGGGCTTTCTCGGCCTGCAGGGCCGCCCGGGCCGACGGGTCGAATGCCGACCGATAGCGCAGGCGGAGCTCCCGCCGCCGGAGCCGCTCGAGGCGGTCGTTGACCTCATCGATCTGGTCCTCGACGTCCTGAAGGGCCTGACGGTCCCGAAGGACGCTGACGAAAAGCTCCTGCCAGGCAGGGTCCCGGACGTCGACGGGGTCGAGGAGGGGCTTGTCGCCGACCCAGACCCGCCGGGGCCGCCCGAAGGCAGGGCCCCAGGCGAGGCGCTCGATGCGGACGGCGTCCGGCGGGTATTCCCATCGCACGACGTCGGCCTCGTCGATCCATCGGAAGGCCGTGCCCCAGAGGTCCCGGTTGCCGTGGTGAAGGGAGAGCCGGCGGACCGGCCGGCCCGTCGTCGGGTCCTGGACGGTCTCCCGGGCCCATACCTCCCCGAGCCAGCGGGACCCGTCCCGAAGCTGGAGGCATACGATACGCTTCTGCCAGAAGAGGCCCAGGCCCTGGGAGACGATCAGGCCCAGCATGGCGACGGTCATCAGGAAGATCATGGCCAGGCTCGTCCCGCAGAGGCCCAGGAGGGGCGTCGCCTCGGCCCGCCAGCGGGGGATCGTGCGCTTCCGCATCGCCGGTCCTCACACGCCGAAGGTCTCCCGAATCCGGGCCCGGATGAGGTCCCGGGCGCGCCGAAAGGCGGCGAGCCGCTCGTCTTCCGAGCCCTCGACGGCCCGGGGGTCCGGGATGTCCCAGTGGAGCTGGAGCGGAGCGCCCGGCAGGACCGGGCACGTCTCCCGCGCCCCGTCGCACAGGGTCACGACGACGTCAAAGGCCATGTCTCGGAAGGCCTCGACCGACTTGGCGTACTGGTCTCGGATGTCGATACCGACTTCCTGCATGACCCGGACCGTCAGGAGATGCACGGCCGAGGGCCGCGTCCCGGCGCTGTAGACCTCAAAGGCGGGCCCGCCCAGGTGGCGCAAGAGGCCCTCGGCCATCTGGGACCGGGCCGAGTTCTCCGTACACAGGAAGAGGACCCGTCGGGTCATCGGGTGCCCCCGGAATCAGGCATTCGGCAGTCCGGCCGTTCGGGAATCTGGGAGTTCGGCAGTCCGGCAGTCGATGGGAGAACCTATCAGAGCGTCAGTCGTAATACGGGTGTCCAGAAGACTGGACACGGACCGTCATCCTGCCGTCTTCCAAAGAAGGAGACAAGGACCCTGAAGGCTCCTCCTTCTCTTATCCTGAGGGCCGAGTCCCGATGGTCCGCTTCCTACGCCCCAACTGCCGAACTGCCGAATTCCCGGCCTGCCGGACTCCCGAGTTCCCGAACTCCCGAATTGCCGAATTCCCGGTCACCGCTGATAGTACTGCCGCCGGATGCGCTCCCGGAGGAGTTCGGCGACCGTGTTCACGACGATGGTAAACCCGAAGAGGAGCAACGCCGACAGGAACAGGACCCGGTAGTGCGTGTCGCCGACGGCGGCCTCCGGAAGCTCCACGGCCAGGTTCGCCGAGATGGTCCGGAACCCCACGAACGGCGAAGGGTCCAGGACCGGCGTGTTGCCCGTCGCCATCAGGACGATCATCGTCTCCCCGACGGCCCGCCCGAAGCCGACCATGACGGCCGACACGATGCCCGAGAGGGACGCCGGGATCACGATGGACCGAAGCGTCTGCCAGGGGGTCGCCCCCAGGGCCAGGGCCCCGGCGATCCAGTCCCGGGGGACGGCGGCGATGGCCTCCTCGGCGATGGAGAAGATGATCGGCACGACCGTATACCCCATGGCGAACCCGACGACGAGGGCGTTCCGCTGTTCGTAAGTCCACCCCCAATGCTCCTGAAACCATCGATGGTAGTTGCCCCCGAAGAGGACCTGCTCGATGGCCCGATTGCCCGCCAGGCAGGTCAGGAAGAGGGCCGTCAGCCAGAGGGCGAGGACGACCAGCTTGAGCTGGTCCTGCCGGCTCCGTTCCTGCGGCTTCCAGGGCCACAGCCGCCATACCAGGGGACTCGTCAGGCCCCCGATGAGGAAGGCCCCGTGCCAGACGAGGAGGGCCGGGAACCAGGCCTCCGCCCGAGGCGCCAGCCACAGGCCGGCCACAAAGCCGAGGACGACGCTGGGCAGGCCGGCCATCAGCTCGATCACGGGCTTCAACTGGGCCCGGACGGTCGGGTGCATGAACTGGCCCATGTACAGCGCCCCCAGCAGGCCCAAGGGGACGGCGAAGACGAGGGCGTAAAACGTCCCCTTGAGCGTCCCGAAGATCAGGGGGACGAGCGAGTACTTGGGCTCGAACGCCTGAGACCCGCTACTCGACTGCCAGATAAACCGGGGACGGTCGTAGCCTTCGTACCAGACTCGCCCGAAGAGGGCCCGCAGGCTGACTTCCGGATGGGGGTCCCGCAGACGGTAGGCATGGCCCCGGCCGGACGTGTCGACCAGCAGGACAGGCCCCAGGTCCCGGGCGAGGACACCGTGGGACCACGCCGTGCCCGGCATCCGGGCCTCGAACCGGGTCGTCCCGGCCGTGCTGTGATGCCAGGCGACGGTGCCCCGGTCGGTCAGGGTCAGGAAGCCTCGCGTCAGCTGAGCCGCCACGATCGAGCGGATGGCCCCGTCCTGCGGCCGAAAGTCCCGGACCCGGGTGAACTGCCATCCTTCGTCGCGTCGGACCGGGAAAGCCACGCAGACGCGTCCCCGGGCGTCGCCGACGGCCAGGGCCAAGCGGCCCAGGAGGGGCGTCAGCGCCGTGACCGGGGCCGGAGCCTCCGGATAGAGTCGAACGGTTTCCCGCCGGACGGGGGGAGTGCCTTCCTGAAGTTCATAGACCCAGACGTCCCCTTCGGACGTCCCCACGTAGAGATACCCCTGGGCGAGGGCCAGGGCCGTCGTCTGCGGCGGTCGGGGCCGAACCTCCCAGACTGCCGGGACCCACCTTTCTTCGAAGAGGCCACCCGCCCGCTGGCCGACGACCAGGAACAGTCGTCCCCGACTCGTGAGGGCGGCGACCTGCGTCTGCTCGAGCCGGTCGCCGGCCAGGACCGTCAGGCGGGTCACGGCTTCATCCGGGGCCAGGGGGACCTGGACCCAGGGCAGGGCCTGCACGGAAAGGCCCGCCAGGGTCCGGCGATCGCCCTCGTACTGCCAGTTCCAGGTCGGCTCCCACAGCCATATCTGGCCGGACGCCGTGGCGACGGCGCCCCGTCGGCCCCACGGGTCGGCGCCGCCGGCCGTGACGGGCGGGGTCGGCGCCGTGGAATCGACCTTCTCCGTCGGGGGTATGAGACCCCCCGTCTGGAGACGCTTCAAGGACGGCCACGCCAGGAGGTGCCACTGACCGTCCGGGGCGACGCCTACGAGAGTCTCCCCGTAGTCGTCCATCAGGAGCGTCGTCGCCATGACTGGCAGGGGCGCCGGCTCCAGTACGGTCCCGTCTGAGACGGGTCGGAAGACCGGCGACCGAAACAGGGGCCAGCTCTCGGCCAGCAGGACAAAGGCCACGCCGAGGATCGCCACGATGACCAGCAGGCCGCCGGTTCGGATGGCGACCCGGGCAACGGCGTCGGCCCACTGCCGCCGGAGCCGGTAGTCCCGCCACCGCCGTGTGACTTGAGTCCAGACTTCCCAGGGAACCGCCATCGTCTTCGGTGTCAGGTACTCGTCTCGGGTTTAGGCCCAAAGAGACCACAGACCATAGCCCCCCGACCCGGCGGCGTCATCGGAATACCTCGTCTCGAGACGAAGCGAACCGGCTTCCGAGGCAGGTCTATGGTCTGTAGTCCGTGGTCCACGGTCTTCATACAGCACCTAAGACCCGATCTTAGCCAACTCCCGGTCGATGACCGACTTGGGGAGCGGGACGTAGCCCGACTTGGCGACGGCCTCCTGACCCTCCCGGCTCAGGGCAAACCGCAGGAACTCCCGGACGAGGGGGTCCAGGGGTCGGTTCGGGGCTTTGTTCACGTAAATGTACAGTGGTCGAGCCAGGGGGTACTTGCCGGCGAGGGCATTCTCAGGCGTCGCCGCCTCGCAGGGGGCCCCGTCTTTCGCGGCCAGGGGAACGGCCCGCACGCCGGGCGTCTGATAGCCGATCCCGCTGTAGCCGATCCCGAAGCGGTCCTGGGCGACGGACTGAACGACCGAGGCCGAGCCCGGGAGTTCCTTGACCTCGTTCCGGAAGTCTCCATTGCAGAGGGCGTGTTCTTTGAAGTAGCCGTAAGTCCCGGAGGCGGCGTTGCGTCCGTACAAACGCAGGGGCTGCGAGGCCCAGGGTCCCGTCAGGCCCAGGTCGCCCCACCGTTGGATGGACCGGGGATACCCGCACCGGCGGGTCGAGGAAAAGATGGCATCGACCTGAGGGATCGTCAGACAGGCCAGGGGATTGTCTCGATGGACGTACACGGCCAGGGCGTCGACGGCGACGATGACCGGCGTCGGCTTGTATCCGAACTTCCGTTCAAAGTCGGCGATCTCCGAGGCCTTCATCTCCCGGGACATCGGCCCGAGTTGGGCCGTGCCGTTGATGAGGGCCGGCGGCGCCGTCGAGCTCCCCTTGCCTTCGACCTGAACGTTCACGTTGGGGTAGAACTTCTTGAAGCCCTCGGCGAGCAGGGTCACCAGGTTGTTCATCGTGTCGGAGCCGATGCTGTTAAGATTCCCGCCGATCCCGCTAACCGGCCGGTAGGCCGGAATCTTGGGGTCGACCAGGGACACCTGCGCCCACAGGAAACTCGCCGGAATGACCGAGATCAGAAGGACCCATTGAGAGGCCTCGAACCACCGAATCCTTGAAGCCATAGGTCCCCTCCATACACGTTCCATACACGAAATGGCAAGTAGCGAATGGAGTCTGGTGGTGGGCGTGGGGTCATAGGTCTGACCCAACACCCGGCACCCAATACCTAAGACCCGAATGTTAAGCCTGTGTTTAGGCCGACCCGGCATCACGGCCGTCACGCCGACCCGGCCGGTCGGCGAACGGCGAATAGCGGATGTGTCGAGGGGGGCGGCCTTGCAAGAGGCCGCGGGGCGGGCGTTCTTGTCGGGGTCGGCGGATTGCTTTATCTTGTAGACCTTGAGTTCGGCCAAGGGTCTTTGCAGGAGAGAAGGGACGATGGCGACGGATTCGAATCGCTCGTGGGACGATACGCTGAACCTGCCCCGAACGGCATTCCCGATGCGGGCCCAGCTTCGGGAGCGGGAGCCTCAAATGATCGAGCGGTGGCAGAAGGCGGACCTCTACCAGAAGGTACGGTCCGCTCGCCGGGGGGCGCCCCTCTTTGTCTTACATGACGGCCCTCCTTACGCCAACGGGCCGATCCATCTGGGGACGGCCCTCAACAAGATCCTGAAGGACATCGCCGTGAAGTCTCACCTCCTGCTGGGCTACGACACGCCCTTTGTCCCGGGCTGGGACTGCCATGGGCTTCCCATCGAGTTGAACGTCGAGAAGGAGCTGGGCACCCGGAAGCAGACGATGGACCCCGTCGCCTTCCGGCAATACTGCCGGGCCTATGCGGAGCGCTTCATCGAAATCCAAAAGCAGGGCTTCATCCGCTTGGGCTGTCTGGGCGACTGGGAGCACCCTTACAAGACGATGGACCCCAAGTATCAGGCCACGATCGTGCGGGTCCTGGGCCAGTTCGTGAAGGCGGGCCTGGTCTACCGGGGCCTCCGGTCCGTGCTCTGGTGCTACACGGACCGCACGGCCCTGGCCGAGGCCGAAATCGAGTACGAGGACCGCACCTCGCCCTCCATCTACGTGCGCTTCCGCATGGAGCCCGAATCGGCCGCCCGCGTGTTCGGCCCCGAATGGGCCGACCGTCCCGTCTACGCCGTCATCTGGACGACCACGCCGTGGACCCTGCCGGCGAACGTCGGCATCGCCTTCCATCCCGAATACGAATACGGCCTTTACGAGGTCGACGGAACGTACTGGATCGTCGCTACGGCCCTGTGGCCCGCCGTGCAGGAGACGACAGGCGTCCGGGGTCGCCTTGTCCGGACCGTCCGGGGCACGGCCTTCGACCGAACCCGGTTTCAGCATCCCTTCCTGCCCCGAACGTCCCTGGGAATTCTGGCCGACTTCGTGACGCTTGAACAGGGCACGGGCCTCGTGCATACGGCCCCCGGCCATGGCTTGGAGGACTTCCTGGCGACCCGGGCCTACGACCTGCCCGTGCTGTCGCCCGTCGACGACGCCGGCCGTTTCACGGAAGAGGCCGGCGACTTGGCGGGCCTGCACGTCTTTGAGGCCAACCCCCGGATCATCGACCGCCTGCGGGAGCGGGGCGCCCTCCTGTGGGTCGGCACCATCCAGCACAGCTACCCCCACTGCTGGCGGTGCAAACAACCCCTGATCTTCCGGGCGACCGAACAGTGGTTCATCCGTATGGACGCCGGTGGCTTCCGGGAGCGGGCCCTGGCCGTGATCTCGACCGTCCGGTGGGTCCCGCCCTGGGGCGAGGAGCGCATCCGTCAGATGATTGCGAACCGACCCGACTGGTGCATCTCCCGCCAGCGCCTCTGGGGCGTCCCGATCCCCCAGTTCTACTGCAAGCAGTGCGGCGCGCTCCTCCAGGACGACCGGGTCTTCGACCACGTGGCCGACATCTTCGAACGGGAAACGGCCGACGCCTGGTACGCCCGACCGGCCGACGAACTCGTCCCGCCGGGCGCCCGCTGTTCGGCCTGCGGGGGGACGGCCTTCGAGAAGGGCATGGACATCCTGGACGTCTGGTTCGACTCGGGCACGAGCCACGAGGCCGTCCTGGGGACGTCGTCGGACCTCAAGTGGCCGGCCGACCTCTATTTGGAGGGGCATGACCAGTACCGCGGCTGGTTCAACAGCTCGCTCCTGGTCGGCGTCCTCACGCGGGGCGCCTCGCCGTACACGACCTGCGTGACGCATGGATTCGTCGTCGACGAGGCCGGCCAGAAGATGTCCAAGTCCTTGGGGAACGTCATCGAGCCGGAAACTATCTTCGAGTCCTTCGGGGCCGAGATCCTGCGGGCCTGGGCGGCCATGGTCGACTTCCAGGAGGACATGCGTCTCTCGCAGAACATCCTCCAGATGGTCGCCACGCAGTACCGCAAGATCCGGAATACGATCCGCTTCATGCTGGGGAATCTCTATGACTTCGACCCGACGGTCCACGCCCAGCCCGTCGAGGCCCTGCCGGCCCTGGACCAGTACATGCTGGCCCAACTCATGGAGCTCGAACGCCGCGTGGCCCGGGCTTATGAAGACTACCGGTACCACGTCGTCTACCACGCCCTGTACCAGTTCTGCAATCAGGACCTCAGCGCCTTTTACCTGGACGTCCTGAAAGACCGCCTCTACTGCTCCCATCCGGACGACCCGGCCCGACGGGCCGCTCAAACGGTCCTCTTCGAGACGACCCGTTCGCTCCTCCGCCTGATGGCGCCCATCTTCAGCTTCACGGCCGACGAGGCGTGGGCCCACCTGCCGGCCTACCCGGGCAAGCCCGACCACGTCTTCCTCGACACCCTGGCCCCGCCGTACCGATGGGCCCTGGACTCGGAAAGCATCGAGCGGGTCCGGGAGTTTCGAGCCGTCCGAGAAGTAGCCCTGAAGGCCCTGGAGGAAGCCCGGGCGGCCAAACGGATCGGCAGTTCCCTGGACGCCCACGTGACCGTTCACCATCCCCTGAAGGACGCCTGGTTCCGGGATTACCTGCTCGAACTGCGAGAAATCCTGATGGTCTCCCAAGTGACCCTGATGGCGGACCCGGACCTCCCGGCCCAGACCTACGAGGTCGAGGTCCGGCCCGCCGACGGCCGCCGGTGTGACCGTTGCTGGATGTATGACCCCGAAGTCGGCGGTCATCCTCGATGGCCGATGCTCTGCCCGCGTTGCATCCGGGTCGTCGAACGATTAAACTTGTAACCGGAGTGCCGGTCGGCGGTCGCTTCGGGCCGCCGCGCCGGCGGGATCGAATGCCCTTATGCGTCTGCGGGACCGCGCTTGGTTCGTCTTGGTGTGCGCCGCGATCTTCATCTTGGACCAGCTCAGTAAGCGACTGGTCACGACGCACATGACCCTCTACCAGTCGATCCCGGTCCTGCCCGGCTTTCTGAACATCACGTACATTCACAACCGCGGGGTCGTCTTTGGCCTCTTTGCCGACGCCGACCACCCGTTAGCCCAGAACGCCATTCTCCTGCTCTCCCTCCTGTCGTTTGGCGTCATCGTAGTGTATTTTTTCTTTTTGCGTCATGAAAACCATTGGGTCACCCTGGGCTTTTCCTTCGTCCTGGGCGGCGCCCTGGGCAATACCTGGGACCGCCTGACCCAGGGATACGTCGTGGATTTCCTGGACTTCTACTATGGGGAGTACCACTGGCCCACGTTTAACTTTGCCGACGCATTCATCACGCTGGGGATCGGCGTCCTGTTGTTCAGTATGCTCCAGCTGTCCCGGTGGCCACGGACCGATGCCCCGTCCTGACGGCGGCCCTTGAAGGACCCAAACTTCGTCTCGGGCCGATGTGGAGTGTCGGCTCTGTCCTGGGCCGGTCCGGACGAGGCGCTTCCGGCCCGTCGGATGAGCCCTCAGTCTCCGCCGCCCCGCGTGAGGCTGAGCCGATTCGGGTGACCGCGATGGTATTACGTGCCGTCCACGGCCGACCGGACGTCCTCTGGATCGCCGCTTACGACGATGCGACGTATCATGCCCAGAGCTATCTGGTCCTGCACCCGAAGGGCAACCTCCTCATCGACGTGCCGCCCTATCAGTTGGACGTGATCCGGGCCATCCAACGGCGGGGCGGCGTGCAGTATATCTTCATCACCCATAAGGACGACATCGGGGCGGCGGCCTCCTTCCACGAGTTCTTCCAGGCGCGGATCATTATCCACAAGAGCGAAGCTCGGTACGTCCAGGGGATCGAGGTCGAGGTCCCCTTCGAAGGCGACTTTATGTTGAATTCGGATATTGCCATCGTCCATCTGCCGGGTCACACGCCGGGGAGCTCGGCACTCCTGGACCTGCGGCCGCCCGGCGTCCTGTTCATCGGCGACGCCCTTAATATCAACCCGCAGGGTCAACTCTTTGTGCCGCCTCACCCATGGGACTTCGACCCCGTCCTCAAGCGGGTCGTCTTGCGGAAGCTTCTCCAGTACGACTTCGAGCTGATCCTGCCGGCCCATCCGCCCGAGCCGGGCCGGTATGTCTCGGAGCGGGGCCGGGAGCTGTTGGAGCAACTCCTGCGGCGGATTTTGTAGGGCGAATGGCGAATGGCGAGTGGCGAATGGGGGATGGCGCTTTTCCCATTCTCCGTTTGCGATTCGCCGTTTTTAAGGGGTGATAGGAGGTTCGGGTGGTCCAGCGGGAGGAAATGCAAAAGCGTCGCTCCCGGCGGGTAGCCTCGCCCCGGGTCCGGCGGGCGGCTCATCGAGCGCGTCCGGTAGCGGCTTCGACACAGAAAGCCCGCCCGCGCCCGTCGGCTCGACCATCGGTCACCCGTCTGACCCTGCCGCCGGGACCCCGGCGGTACCTCCGGGTTCGTTTGGCCCGTCTGGCCGGTCACTTGCAGACGGTTATCCGCATGATCGAGACGGGTGCCGACTTCAAGGACGTCATGACCCAGCTGGCGGCCGTCCGGTCGGGCCTCACGGGCGTGACGGCCCGGATGGCCGAGATGTACGTGACGGCCTGGGTCGATGCGGGGATGACCCGGCGGGGGGACCGACGGTCCTTAGAGACCCTCCTGAGCATCCTCAAGTTCCTGGCCCGGGCATATTAACAGAGCGGTTCGGCGGTGAGAAGTGAGATGGAGAGCGGAAAGGGCACCTCCACGAAAGCACGATGTTTCAAGCATTCGGGCAGATGGGCAGTCGGCAGATAGGCAGATGGGCAGATGGGCAGGTGGGCAGTCGGCAGGTCGGCAGGTTGTGGGAACCGCATTTCTCCCAACCGAACGGCTCTGATAGGGGATTTGTGGAGGACCGAGACCGGCTGGAGGGGGTGGCGGGAGCCGAATTCGTTTGCCCCGCCCGCCATTTGCCGTTCGCCACTCGCGACCCTTTCGGGTCGGCCTGCTCGTCTTTGGGGGGCGCTCCTCATCGTGTCGGCCTGGCAGGCCGTGGGTCGGTCCGAGCGGGCCGATCACGGCAGGGCCGCACGAGGTTTCCCTTCCAGTCTGTCACGTCTGGACAGCCGTCGCACATGTCCTGACGGCCGTCTTCCAAGACGTCGACCGGCTGGATGATCATGCAGGAGATTCCGTTGTACGGGAGGGTCCAGGGCCAACGATGGAGCCGCCGATGGTCTAAGGTAACGGGCGTCGGGGCTTCCCTCGTCGGTCGGGCAGTAAGGCACGCGTGAGGTCATAGCGCTGGGGGCGTGACCTTTCATCTCATCCTTGGGATCTCGACACTCCACGCAGGGCCATTCTATTCGGTCGCATTATTTGTCTGGAACCAGTCTCATCAATCCGGCGGGACCGGGATCGGGCCCTCGATATCAGACCACGGACCATGGACCATAGACCCCCTGGGCCCAAGCCGGTCTATGGTCTGGGGTCTATGGTCGGATTTATGAAATCGCTTGTAAATATTGAGACCTGATCGTGGGGTAGACGGGGGGTTGACCGTTTCCTCGGCCTTAAAGTTGGGGCGCTGGCGCGGTTCGGCGAGGGGGGATAGGGATTCCTCATCGGTCGGGTAGGTTCGATACAATAGGGTCCAATGGGCCGGACGCTGGCCGGAGCGGTCTGAGGGACAAGACGATGGGGGTCCACATGTTGCAGGCGGCGCATGAAGCGATGAGGCGCCTGACCGAGGCGGTCGGTCGGGTCGTCCTGGGTTTGGACCGGGTCGTGCGCTTGACGACCTACGCTCTCTTCGTGCGGGGTCACGTGATTTACTACGGCCCGCCGGGGCAGGGCAAGACCCTTCTGGCCCACTGTCTGGCCCGGGCCGTCGGGGGCGTCAGCGAACGCTTTCAGGGCTCGCCCGACTTTCTCTTTTCCGAGGCCTTGATGACGGCCTTCCCCGACGAGGGGGGCCAATTACGGTTTTATCCGGGCCGTCTCTTACGGCATGGGACGCGGTTGGGCATCGTGCTGTTGGACGAGCTGAATCGGTTCCTGCCCAGCACGCAGGCGGGGTTTCTGGAGGTCATGCAGGAACGGCAGGTGACGACGCCGGCTCGTACGTTCCACCTCCCTCACATGATGGCCATTGCGACCCGGAACCCCTTGGAGGTTGCCGAGACGTATCCGATTCCGGAAGCCTTGCTGGACCGCTTCCTGATGGCCATCGAGGTGCCCTATCCCGAGCCTGAGGCCGAGGCGCGGGTCTTGGCCGACTCGGCTTATTATGGGGACCTGGGGGAAGTCATCGGCCGGGTCGAGCCGGTCGTGGCGTTGGAGGAGTTAGAGGCCTTAGCTCGGGCCATTCGGACGGAAGTCTACGTCAGTCCAGAGGCCTTTCGGTATATTCATCGTCTCGGGCAGGCGACCCGCCGGCCGGCCGACTTCGGGGTCGTCTTAGAGGACGTACCCGACCTGGATGCACAGATCTTAGCTGGAGTCTCGACCCGGGGGATGATCCACCTGGTCATGGCGGCGCAGGCGGCGGCCGTGTACGACGGCCGGGACTACGTGACGCCGAAGGACATCCATGAGGTCCTCCGGGAGGTCTGGCGGCATCGCATCTTTGTGCGGCCGGCCGCCCTGGTCCGGTATCCGGACCTGGTCGACCGGCTCCTCGGACGGGTCATCGAGTGCGTGAGGGGGTAAGGTGGAGGAGCTTACGGCCTTCCTGGAGGTCGTCGAGTATACGCTTCGGACGTCCGTCGGGGCTTCCGTCACCGGGGTCCACCGGGGGATCCTGCCGGGGAGTACCGGTCGCTTTGCTGGCTATACCAGTCTGACCCATCGACCGGACCTCCGGCGTGTCGACCCCGTCGCGACCCAGCGGGCCCGGTCGCTCGTCCCCTTGGTTCGACGGTACCGTTCGACGGTCGCCGTGCCCGTCGTGGCGCTGGTCGACCTTACGGCCTCGATGGCCTGGACGGGCCGTTACGACCGGCTTCGGGAGGTGGCGAAGCTCTGCGTGTGCCTGGCCTACTCAGCGTACCGGTTGGGGGACCGCTTTGCCCTGATCGGATACCGGGAAGACGGGGTCTGGTATGTGCCGCCCAGTCGGTCCCCTCGGCAGGCCTGGGAGGTCGGTGCGGGCCTTTGGGATTACAGGCCCCCCGAGCGTCCGGCGGGGGCCCCTCGGGGTTCGCTGGCGGGCTTCTATCAAGCCCTGGCCCTCCTGCCGACCTCGACGGCCTTAGTGTTCTGGATATCGGACTTCTACTTGTCGGAAGAGGCCGTCCGATGGGGCCTGGCGCACGTCTGTCGCCATGACGCCGTGGCGGTCGTCCTGCGGGACCCCGTAGAGACCCAGGGCCAGTTACGGGACGGCTGGGCTCGACTCATGGACGCCGAGACGGGGGAGCGGCGGAGTCTTTGGGTCCGGCCGCGGCTTCGGGCCGAAATCGCCCGGCGGGTCCGGCAGTGGGACGCCTGGCTGGGAGAGGCGTGCCGTCAGTTTGGCGTGGACCTCTATCCCGTCATGGGTCCCTTTCGGGTCGGGGCCTTCATCGCCTTTTTCCTGGATCGCCGATGTGGAGCATCGCCGTCTTGATGCTGGGACTCCCGGTGGCCGTCGAGGTCCACCCGGAGCGGGCCTTCGGCTACTGGGTGGGCGACCGGGTCGTCGTCGAGGCTCACGTGCGGGTCCCCCGAGGCCATCGACTCGACCCGTCGAGCCTTCATGAGGGGACCCTCCCGGAGTGGCTGGAGCTTCGGTCCGTCCGCCAAGCGTATCGAGGGGGTGTCTACCGAATTCGCTGGACCTATCAGGTCTTTCTGTCGCCCCCGGACGTCATGCCGGTGCAGATTCCGGGTCGGGCTCTGCGCTTGCAAGGACCCGCGGGGGCTTACGAGGTCGGGGTCCCGCCTGTGACGGTCTACTTCTCCCCGCTCGCCGGTCCGGCGGCTGAACCGACGTGGGACTTCACCCCGCCCCGACCTTCCCGGCGCGCCGTTTACGGCCACGGCAGTCTCTTGGCCGGACTCATCGGCGGGTGGACCGCTCTATGGGCCTGGCGACGTTGGCGACGGCCCTGCTTGTTCCGAGCCGTCGTCCGACGGATTCAAGAGGCCCAGGCCCCGACCGAAGCCCTGGCCCGACTTTGGGAGGCCCTGGAGGCAAAGGCCGGAGCGGCCCTGTTTCCCCACGACCTGGACCGACTCCTGCAACGCTGGCCCCCGGCGGTTCGTCTTCGAGCCGACCTGGCCTGGCTTTTCGAGCTTCGGGAGGCGACTCTCTACCGGCCTGACCCCGACCCCGAAGACGAGTCCGGAGTCCTGGAGCGCATTCGACGCTTGGCCCACGACCTGGACCGGCTGGAGCGTCGGTCATGGAATTCGCACGACCGTACTGGTTAGGCCTGCTCCCCCTCGTCTTGGTCCCCCTGGCACTCCCCCGGCGGGCGGCCTTCCGGTTTCCGACCCTGCGGGTCGTGCCGGGGGACCCGGCGTCCCGGGTCTTGGAATGGGTCGAGCGCGGGCTGGGCGCGGTCTTTATCGTCGGTATCGTCCTCGGCTTGAGCGAGCCCCGGTTGGTCTTCCGGCCCCGTCTTCGGTGGGTCCACGGCGTGCAAGTCGTCTTCGTCGTCGACCAGAGCGCCAGCATGTTTGCACCCTGGCAGGGCCGGTGGACAAATCCACCAAAAATCGACGTCGCTCACCGGGCCCTGGGGGCGTTCCTCGACGCATTCCCGACGGGCCGATGGGCCTTGGTCGGGTTCGGCCGGGCGCCCGTCGTGTACACGGCGGGGACGTCCGACCCCCATCATTTCCGACAGGTCTTGCGATTCCAGCGGGCCGACTTCGGGGACACCGTCATCGATACGGCCCTTCAACGGGCCCTGGCATTGGCCGTGGCGGGCGACTTCTCGGCTGTGGTGCTCCTGTCCGACGGAGCCGGGCGGGTTCAGGCCCCGGACGCCCTGGCCCGGGCCTTTCAGGAAGCCCACCGGCGCTTGTACTGGATCACCGTCCAGGGGCCGGAGGAACCCGTTCCCGAGATGTTCCGCCTGATGACCGAGTTAGGGCCTTGGGGGACGACGGTCCGGGTGTCGACCGGCGGGGCTTTGGGGTCGGCCCTCCGGTCCGTCGGACTACGGGAGCGCCGTCTCATGGCGCTCGCCCCCTCCCAGTCCCTGGACGGACGACGGTTGGGCTGGACTCTGGCGGGGGTCGCCCTCCTGGGCTTAGGCGGACTGGGATTCTCCCGGAGGTCCCTATGGGATTCCCGTGGGTCGGATTCCGACGAGTCGTCCTGACGGCGATCCTCCTTGAGGGCGTCGCCTTCGGATGGTCGCTCTGGCAGTATGGACGGACCCAGGCGGCCTATCGGACCCTCCAGCAGGGAACGCCGGAAGCCCTCGACGGCGTCATCGCCCGCGCTCCCCGCTATCGGGCCTGGGCCTTCCTGGCCCTGGGGAACCGGGCCCTCCGGGAAGCCGAACGGCGGGGGGACCCGGCCCTGCTCCAGGAGGCTCTGCTCTACTATCGGTCGGCCCTACGGGTGGATCCCTCCTTGTGGCCTGCAAAGAGGAACTATGAGATCGTCGCCCGCCGTCTGCGCCCGCCCCTTCGGAGTCGGGAACGAGGCGGGCCGACCGTGGAATTCTGGCGGGTCCTCCCGTCTTCGCGACCCTTACGGCCGACCGATATCTGAGGGGGCCGGGTCATGCGATGGAGCCTCTACGGAGCGATCCTGGCCGCCCTGGGCCTGGCCTGGCTCGACCCCGGCATCCAGCAGTCTACACCGGTCGTACATTATCTGGTCGTCTTCGACCTCAGTCTGAGCATGACCGTCCGGGATATGGATGGCCGAAGCCGCCTGGAGGTCGCCCGGGCGTACTTCCGGCGGGTCCTCCCGACGCTCCCGCCGTCGGCCCGCCTGAGCTTGGGCGGCTTTGTCGGCAAGACCGTCCAGATTTTTCTCCTGGAGGCCCCGACGGACGACCCGGCCCGCATCGAGGCGGCCCTCGACCTGATGGACTGGCGGAATGCCTGGGACGTCGGCAGTCGAGTTGACCAAGCCATCGAGGACGTTGCCCACCAGATGGTCGGAAGCCCCCTCCGTCTCCTGAGCGGACCCCGGCTGGGAGGTTACGTGCGGGTCCTGCCGACGCCGCTGAACGTCTTCTTCTTTACGGATGGGGGCGGCTTGGACGTGCGGACGGAGTCGCCGGAAGACGTGCAGGCCTGGCTCCGTCGGTCGACCCGCTGGACGTTCATCGGCGTCGGTCGACCCTGGGACTCGCCGGTTCCAGACCCAGACCAGCCGGGCCGCTGTCTGCAAGACCCCGGCGGCCGGTGCTTTACGTCCCGCTTGAATGAAGAAAGCCTTCAGGCGTGGGCCCGAGCCCTGGAAGGCCGCTATGTGCCCCGACCTGATGGGCCGACCCTACAGAGGTGTTTTCGTGAGGGACTTCGGGTCGGCGAGCCCGCCCCCGTCCGTCGGCGGACGGGATGGGTCTTCGCTCTCATCGCCCTGGGCTTGTTTCTGGCCGACCTCGGGACGAACTACCGTCTTGGGCCGATAGGCAGATAAAGGCGTGCAGGCCCCTGACTTGTGGGAGGATCGCAGGTGTCCTCGTCTGCCGGAATGCAGGCTTTCGGCCTGTGGGGAGGGCGAGGCGACCCCCGCCCTCCGGTGAGATGGGGATGGAAGACCTTTAGAGTTTCGTTACGGGATGGAGCGGCCTAAAGCCAGGAGGATACCGGGGACCCAGAAGGTGTAGACGGCGGTAAACAGGAGGATCCAGCCTAAAAGCTTGGCGCTGAATCGACCGTAGGTCGTCGCCCAGACGGCCAGGAAGGCGATCAACCACACGATGAGGATCGACCGGAACATCCAGCCACCGGCGAATACGTTCCAGTAGAAAAGCGGGACGATCGCGACCGGAATGGCGACGTTCCCGATGACCCGCAGGTCCAGGCCCTTAATCGCCGTGATCCCGAGTAGGGTGAAGAAGGTGGCGTAGAAGATGATCAAGCCGCTGATGAGCACGCTCCCGTCCGCTCCCAAGGGCTCCGGCCGGGCGGCCATGATGTAAAAGGCCTGGCCGAAGTCCGACAGCCCCGCGATCAAGCTGAGCCAGCCGACGCTGACGAGGGGGTTCGGGCCGCCCTCCCGGGGCTGGGCGCCAGCCCCGACGAAGTACAACCCGATGGCCCACACCGCCAAGCCGGTCAGGAAGAAGACGATAGTGATGGGCGGCATGGTGTACCTCCGCGACGAGGGTTTTTAGGGGGGTGGATAGAGGAGACAGAGAGGTCACGTCCCGGGGACCCTCGGGCCCCTGTAGCGCCTCCCCATAGCATACCTCCCGCTGGTCTAAGACCCTTGGCGTCCTCGGAGCCGCAGACGCCGGCAGATCATGTCTATTCTATCGTAGCCCCAACTTGATGAAATTGTTAAGCGGAACCCCTTCTTGCTTTCCGGATAGGTTGATATTCTACCGGGTTGGCCGGGAGATTGCAATTCGGCGGGCTGTGGGGCGGATAGAAATACCGTGGAAATGCGGAGAGCACCATAGAGAAGAGATGCGATAGAGATGCGTAGTGATACGTGGGGATGCGATAGGAATAGGTGGTGACGAGGCAAATTCCCACCGCTGGGAACGGGTCTCGGCTTCCAACTCACATTCCTACCGCATCTCTACGGACCCCCCCATCGCATCCCCATCGTATCACCGCATTCCCGTCGCGTCCCCGCGCATCGCCGCCGGTCGGCCGGGTCGGTAGATGCACCGGGGGTCGGCGGCAAAAGGCGAGCCCCGCAGGGCATAGGCCCGGGACCGGGAGCCGCCGCAGACGTGGCGGAACTCACAGCGGCCGCATCGGCTCCGCCAGGTCTCGGGCCGGCGCAGGCGTCGAAACAGGGGGTGCTCCCGGTAGATCGTCATCGGCGGGGTGACCCGCACGTTGCCGCAGGGGATCGGCAGGAACCCGCTGGGGTACACATTGCCCACGTGGTCGATGAACAGGATGCCGTTGCCCGAGTTGACGTGCATCGGGGGCCGCAGGATGCGCTCCCGGGGCGGGCCGGGCTGGAAGGCGGCCCACCGTTCGGCCAAGTACTCATAGAGCCGACCGACCGGGAGGACGCTTCGCCACGGCCGGCCCTCGACCTCGCAGGCCCGCCGCTGGAGGACGACCCGCTTGAAGTGGTGGCCCTCGGTCGTCTTGGCCGAAATCCAGTGACCGACGTCGTAGAGCCAGTGCATGACGTCTTCGTAGGCCTGGGCCGGGAGGTCCCGCAGGGCCCGGCCCCGGCCGGTGCGGACGAGAAAGAAAACGCTCCACGTCATGGCCCCCCGTTCCAGGACCATGCGGGCGATATCCGGAAGCTCCCGGACGTTGAAACGGGTCACCGTCGTGTTGATCTGGACCTTGTAGCCGATTTCCCGGAACCAGGCCCAGATGCGGAGGGCCGTCTCGAAGGTCCCGGGGACGCCCCGGAAGGCGTCAAAGGTCTCTGGAGTCGCCCCGTCGAGGGACAGGGAGGCCGCCCGGACGCCGATCTCGTAGAGGCGGGCCAGGCGTTCCCGGGTCACGAGCGGGGTGGGGGAGGGGGAGATGGCGACGGGGATGCGTCGCTCCACCGCCGCCCGGGCGATGTCCTCCAGGTCCGCCCGTTTGAAGCAATCTCCCCCCGTCAGGACCAGGAGGGGTCGTGCAGGAGCGAAGTCGTCGAGGACACGAAGGGCTTCCGAGAGGGATAATTCTGCTGGATGCCGCCAGGGCTGGGCTTCGGCCCGGCAGTGGCGACACACGAGGTCACAGGCCCGGGTGACCTCCCAGAAGACCATGAAGGGCTGCTGATGGAGGTCGATACGAGCCTGTCGGACATCGATGGATTCCATATCCGCCTCCCTGGGACACAGGGACGGGGTGTCGTCTCCCTCAGCCGGCGAATGGCGAATGGCGAGTGGCGAGTGGCGAATAGCGAATGGCGAACGGCCGATGAGGAATGGTCTGGAAGTCCGGGGTCGTTCCTGGACCCCGTCAACGTCGGAATGGGACCCCGCTTGAGCGAGCGGGGCTTGGATATAAACCTGGACCTGATTCCGCATTTTCATCCTGTAGCCTGTGTCCCGTATTTGTGTTCTTGCAATTACCGTGCCAGAAAAGCCGCCCGGAAGTCCCACTTCCACGTCAGGGCTGGAGGGCAGGGTCGTAGGCCTCGGCGCAACGCTCGCACAGGCCCCGGGCGGGGTCCCAGTCGGGGAAGTCAGCCCGGATGCGGGCGACGACTGCGGGACTCAGGTCGTCGACCCACCGATGGGTCGGAAAGCGGCACAGCGGGCAGGGGTCGCCCGGCAGACGGAGGGGAGCCGTCGGAGCGGGGGATTCGACCGAGCCCCGGGCCCATGCCAGGACCTGCCGGGGGTCCTGGGCCATCGCCCAGAGGGCCGGATGGGTCGGCCGGTCCCACGACCAGAGCCGTTCGAAGGCGGTCCGGAGGTCGGCCTCGGGGAGCGTCCTGTAGAGGGCCTGAAACTCCCGCCACCGGTCTTCCGGCGTGGCGACGGTCGGCCGGCCGGCCCGTTCCAGGCGGCCGTCGACCGTGACGGCCCAAAGCGTCCGGTAGCGCTCGTAGAGGAGGGCCTGCACGCCGGGCGGCCGCGCCGGGACAGTGTCCGGGTCGTACTGAAAGGCCGGGTCCAGCATGTCGGCCACGTGTTGGAATTCATGCCGCAGGAAGCGTCGAAAGCCCTCGGCGTCGAGGAACCGCTCGGACCGGACCTTCAGGCCGACCTTCGGACGGTCCCGACTCAGGTCGGCGCCTTCCTCCCGAGCCGACAGGGCTCGGGCGATGACGACGGCCCGGACGGCTTGCCGGACGTCGGGGAATTCGTCGAGGACTTCCCGGATGGGTCGGTCCAGGCCCCATCGCACGAACAGCCGTCGGTGAACGTCGTGAAAGGCGGCCTCCCGGTCCGGGGCCGGGACCCTCTCATAGAGGGGCTCGATGAGCCGGCGGTACTCCTGTTCGTAACTGAGCCGACCCGCCTCGGCCATCCGCCGCATGAACAGGAGCAAGACCTCTTCGACGAGGTCGGGGTCGAAGTGCACAGAGTCTCGAACGACCCGGGACCACGCCGTCAGGAAGTCTCGACGGGACACATCCATGGGGATCCCTCTGGCAAATGGCAAACGGCGAATAGCGAATGGCGAACAGTGAATCGCAAAGGGGGAAATAGATCCCCCCTTTCCCTATCTCCCTACCTGCCCATCGGCCTCTCTCCCTACGCCCTACCGGCCCAGCCGGAGCAGGTGCCACGTCGAGACGGACTTCTGGCCGTCCCGGTCGCCGTACGCGCCGTCCCACACGGCGAAGGCCACGGGGACGGTCTCGCCGGGTCGGAGCTGGACGTCCCGGCCGCTCCGGGTCTGAAGCCGGCGGACCATGACGACGTGCCAGCGGCCGCCCTGCCACACCCCACGGCCCCAGACGTCCTGGTCCTCCGGGGGCTGGGGCGTCAGCGTCCCCAGGCCGGCGGCGTTCAGGTCCTCGACAGACGACGTCCGTCGGGGATTCGAGAACGTGTTGCCGACCTTCCAGCCGGGCAGGAACGTCGGGTCGAAGGCCGTCAGGGGCGCCTGGGCCGGTCGGTCGCCCCGGCTGGCGGCGGGAACAGCCGTCTGGAAGGGGTAATCGTCCCACGCCATATTCGGATAGACGTCCGAGACGTCGGCGAACTTCCGGAGGTCGGCCTCCCAGTCGGCCTTCCAGTGCCAGATGTTGACGACGCCCTGGGCATCGCCCATCGTGAAGGACGGGGCCGTCTCGAGGCTTCCGCCGTTCCGGACGGGGAACTGGACGGCGACGGCGTCCCGGAAGTCCTGCGGCCGCAGGAAGGCCTGGTCCTGGATGGGGTCGTCCCACTCGAGGAGGAAGGCGATTTCCTGGCCGTTATGGACGGCCCGGACCGTCAGGGCCTCGATGAGCTGTTTGCGGTCCCAGAGGGGTCGGAGGCGGACCCGCACGGCCGGGATTTGCGACCAGGCGCCGTCCAGGGGGTCTCGGGGGAGTCGGCCGCGTCGGTAGGGCGCTTCGATAGTGGCCGTCTCCTCGGCGGGCCGGGCGGCCTCCGCCGTTTGGGCCAGGCTGAGGACGTAGTAAGCCAGGGCCCACGTCTTTTCGGGGTCCAGCAGGGGAGCGAAAGACGGCATCGGCGTGCCTCCGATGCCGACCCAGAGCGTGCGGTAGACGTCCCGGACCGTGGAGCCGCCCTTCATACGACCCGGAATCGTGAAGTCGTAGGGCACGATGGGATGGCCCCATTCGTCCTTTAGGGACATGGCCGAGGGGCCGTCGCCTCGACCTTGAGGCCCATGGCACCGGTCGCAACCCAGCTCCGTGTAGAGCTTCTTCCCCAAGGCGATCCGATCGGGCGACGGGGGCGGGGGCTCCGGGATCGGGACCGGCTCGGGGGGCGGTTGGTCCAGCAGGCCGGCCAGCTTTTTGACGTATGCCACGAGGGCCCATCGGTCGGCCTCAGGGAGGTACGCCCAGGCGGGCATCGACGTGCCGGGGATCCCCTGGGAGATGACCCGAAAGAGGTCGGCATCCGTCGGGACGGTCATGGTCGAGCGGATCTTGAACTTCCCGGACGTGAAGTCGCGAGGTCGGGGAAACAGTACAAAGGCCGCCGGTCCGTCGCCCTTCCCGTCGGGACCGTGACAGACGGCGCACTTGTCGGCATAGAGCACCTGGCCCCGCTCGAGCGTCGCCGGGTCGACCGGTCCGGGGGCCTGACCGAGGAGGCGAGTATTCCAAACGCCGATGGCGACGAGCAGCAGAAAAGCCAAGATGCCGGCGAGGCTCCACGACCGATGGGCATACATGGCTCTCCTCCGGCTGTGATAAGGCAATTCGGGAATTCGGCAGTTCGGCAGTCGGGCAATAGGTCGACAGTCGGGTCGGCCTCTCGTCCGACAGAATCGCGGCCTTCGTACCTTCTGCCGCCTTGCCTCCCACGCCTATCTGCCGACCTGCCGACTGCCCATCTTGCCTTATTCTGCTTCCAGGCCCGTGAAGCCGGCGCCCTCCGGGAGCCAGTCGGGCGTCACGATGTCCGAAGCCTCGAATACCAGGGGTCGGACCCCCAGGTAAGCAAACTCGGCCTCCAGAAATCGCTCCAGGAGCTCCGCCGGGGCCCCGTAGTAGCCGTCCCCGGCCTTTTGACGGAGGCGCCGGGCGAACAGGGGTCCGAAGCGACCCAGGTGGTGGGTCATGAAACTCTGCTGGGCCCGGCGGCATATCTCGCCGGCGGCGTCGCCGTCGTGGGCCCGGGCGTAGGCCTCCTTGTAAGCCAGGAAGGCCATGAACTCGAGCTCGACGGAAATGTGGTCCAGTCGTTCTTTCGCCCCGGTCGAGACGTCCAGGCCAAAGGCCCGGTAGAAACCGGCGATGTCGGCGAGCTGTTGGGACTGGTAGAAGACCTGCGTGTGGCCGTATTGCGTCTCGTACGGCGGATATTCGACAGGCGTCACGTGGGTAAAGGTCCGGATGTATTCGGCCTCCAGGTCGTCCAGGGTCAGGGCCCGCAAAGACCGATCCCATGCCTGAAGAAGGAATTCGAGGTCGGCTCGATTCTCGGCCGGCAGGTCGGCCAGCAGTTCCCGGGCGGCCGGCACGCCGGTCCGCAAGAAGTCCCATAGCTCGGCGTTCGGATACAGGAAGGCCGCCGACAGGAGCCGGTAGAATCCGCTCCGGGCCACGTTCGCATCGCGCGGCGTCGGATGCATACGCACCTCGGTCGACAGCTCGGCAGTTGGGCAAATGGGGGAGTCGGTCCCTATCCGCCTACTTGCCGACCTGCCTGAGTGCTGAATTGCCGAACTCCCCGTCATATAGAGTTCAAATGCCGGGGCGGCCGCACGTAGAAGGGCTCCTGAACGGAGACCCGGACGACTTCCCGACCGTTCTTGTCGTAGCCGACGACCGTGTCGTTGTACATTGCCCAGGGCTTCCCGTTGATCGTCGTCTCGAAGACCTTCTCGCCCTCGATGATTTCATACCGGAAGATGACCTTTTGAGTCGTCCGGAAGAGCTGAAGGACGGCCAGGAGCTCCCGAGAGGGCGCCGTGTAGCGCGCGATGGCCTCGTCGACGCCGGGGCCGAACATCTGGCGGAGGTACGGCCGGGGAACCCATCGGGGCGGGATGTAGTAGACGTTCGGCTGGGTCCCGAACTGGGGATACAAAGGCAGGGCGACCCGCTCGACCTTCACGAGGAAGTATATCGGGTTGTACCGGTCCTCGACCCACTCGCCGTCCTCGCCGATGCGGACGAGGCCCTGGAGGCGGATCTTGCCGACGCAGGCGGCCATGCAACGGGTCTCGATGGGGACGCCGTCGGGCGTGATGGCCGGGTCCCGGCCCTCCAGGCGGGGATAGCAGGCGACGCACTTTTCGGAGATCCGGGTCGTCGATCGGAACATGGCCTTCTTGTAAGGGCAGGCCTCGACGCACTTCCGATACCCCCGGCATCGTTGCTGGTCGATGAGGACGACGCCGTCCTCGTCCCGCTTGTAGATGGCCTGCCGGGGACAGGCGGCCAGGCAGGCGGGGTACGTGCAGTGGTTGCAGATGCGCTGGAGGTAGAAAAACCACGTCTTGTGCTCCGGGAGCCGAGCGCCTTCCTTGCTCAAGCCGAGGGGGCCGCCTTCGTAAGGCGTGGCGACGTCCTCGCCGATGTTGGGGAAACGCCACTCGGCGTCCGTCGGCAGGTATCCCAGGACCCGCTGATGGCCCTCGGGGGTATACCGCTTGCCGGCCGCCTCGAAGATCGTCAGGCCCTCGTAAACCCCGTAGGGTCGGCGGGGGCCGTCCTTCTGAGAGACGTCCCAGCTCATCGTCAGGCCTTCTTTCTGGTGGACCTCGTCGAGGAGCCGCAGGAGCTTGACGTCCCAGTGCTGGGGGTAGCCGCCGTAGGGCTTCGTCTCGACGTTGTTCCAGAACATGTACTCCTGGCCCTTGGAAAACGTCCAGGTGCTCTTGCAGGCCATCGTGCACGTCTGACAGCCGATGCACCGGTTGATGTTGAAGACGGCGGCGAACTGCCAGCGGGGGTAGCGTCCCTCATAGGGGTACTCCATCTCCCGACCGATCTGCCAGTTGTAGACCTTCGGCATGGCCGCCCTCCGAGAAACGGGCAGTAAGGCAGTTCGGCAGTAGGGCCGTCAGGCGGGTCGGAGGCATACGGTATCTCGCCTCCCTGACTACCGTATCGCCGGACCGCCGAATGGCCCTACCGCGGACTCCACTGCCGCCGGGTCCGCTCGATGAGACCCCGGACGTAGGCCTCGCCCCGGGCCCGATAGATCCAATGGGTCGCCTGATAGAAGGGATTCCGAAACAGCTCCATCAACGTTTCGTCGTCATACCCGGCCCGGACGAATTCCTCGACGAGGATGGCGGCCGTCTCGTCGAGGTCGCCCTCCGGCAGGAGGACCCCGACGACTTCCATCGGGTCGTCTTCTTCCGGCGGCTTCCAGTTCATGAGGGCCTCCTCGGGCATTCGGCCATTCGGGAGTCCGGCAGTCCGGGCATTCGGCAGGTCGGCAGGAGGTGATTTAAGGAAACGAGGCATTGAGTCATGGCAAGACCCTTGCCCACCAGAACTTCAGGCTTCCCGCCTTCTGCCTCCCTGCCCTTCACACCTACCTGTCGGATTCCCGAACTCCCGAATTCCCGAACTGCCTTATTCCCCCACAATCTCGACCAGCTCCCCATTCAGGTACCGCTTCATGAAGTCGTCCTCGTCGCCGGCCGTGTAGCCCGTCCGGGCCGGCTCCCAGACGCCCTTGCCGCCGAGACCGCCGTCCTCGGCCTTCGTGACCTTCACGAGCGTCTCCTTGGGCGTCGTGTTGACGGCGTGGTTGTCGGCCTCGCCGCCGAAGATGAACCCCACCTTGGCCTTCGCCTTGTGGAACAGGCTGTCGAGCTGATGCATGGGCATGAGCCACCCGACGGTGACGGACTGCTGGGAGCCGTATCGGAAACTCGCCTGGTAGCCCGTGTCCTCCGAGAGGGCCCGGCCGTCGGGTCGCGTCTCGTGGGCCCGGACGCTCTTTTCGGTGGCGATCCAGGCGGCGTGCTTCATCATGACGACGTGATACGGATAGGCCGGGTTGTACTTGACCCGGAGCATGAGCCGGGCGACCCGGTAGAAGGGGTCGCCGGGCTTCCAGCCGACGTAGGGCCGGTCGGCCGGATTCGCATCGACGTACACGTAGTCGCCGTTGTTGATCCCCAGGTCCTTGGCCGCCTGGGGGTTCATGTGGAGCTGGGCCTCGCCGACGCCGGGCGACCGCTTGTCGAGCCGGTAGGGGTCCCCAAAGTCGTTGTTGTAGAGGAGATGCCAGTCGGTGACCTGCCAGGACGAGTGGGTCGCATGGCGCGTCTTGGGCGTCAGGCAGTAGAACCGATAGCCCTTCTCCCACAGAGGGTTCTTCGTCTTCTTGACCTCCGACCACGGGAGCTTGACGTTGCGGACCTGCCGTTCGTCCCGACCCATGTGGTCCAGGGGAATCCCGTAGTCCTCGGGCCGAATCAGGGGATTCGAGCTGACGATGACGTTCGGCAGGTAAGGCGTCGCCTCGGGACCCTCCCGGTGGACGATGAAGTTCTCGCCGTACTCGATGACCTCGGGCTCGTCGTTGTAAGCCTGGAGCCGGCCCGTCGGCGTAAAGAAGGGCAGGTCGTCATGGACCTGCTCCCAGAAGGGGACCCGCGGGTAGGTCCGGAACAGCATGAGGGCCGCCCCCGGCTCGCCGTACTTGCCGGCCAGGATGTCTTCGACCCGATAGCCCTTGGTCGTCGTACAGGTGTCTAAGAGCCGCTGGATGTAGACCTCCGTCTTACGCTCAAGGGCAAACTTCCAGTAGTCGGCGAACCGTCGGTCCTTCAGGATTTCGCCCAGCTTCTTCGCCAGCTCGGCCATGATGAGGACGTCGTCCTTCGTGTCGAAGATGGGCCGGATGCCGCCCTTCCAGATCTGCAGGAACGGATTGGAACAGGAAGCCGTGATCTCGTAGGTCTCCATCTCCATCCAGGAGTTGGCCGGCAGGATGACGTCGGCATACTCGCAAGAAGACGTCATCTCGATGTCCTGGGCGATGATCAGCTCGACCTTGGGGTTCACGTTCTTGATCATCTCGTAGACCCACTTGGCGTTGTTCAGGAGGTTCACGTTCGTGAACCACATGAGTTTCGTCGGCGTCGGCATGTGGGTCTTCCCGGTAAAGCACTTCCGGCCGTACTTGGGCGTGTTCACGATGAGGGGCCGGTCGTCGTAGTTCCAGTAGGCCGGCTCCTCGTCGTGGGTGTACTTTTTGACCTTGACCTGGGTCCCGTCGGCCTTCGGGTCCAGGAGCGGATGGAAGGGGTCCTCGGCGATCCAGCCGAGGAAGCCGGGTCCCGTCCAGGGCGAGCCCTGAAAGAGGGCCGCCTTGTAGTTGCCCGCCCAGGTATGACAGCCGGCCCCGGGCTTCCCGATGTTGCCCGTCAGGATCAGGGGCAGGTAGACGGCCCGGTTCATCTCCGTGGCATGGAACCAGTGGTTGAGGCCCTCACCGATGTGGATGGCGACGGCCCCCATGTCGGGGTTCTGCCGACGGACCTCCTGGGTCGTCTCCCAGATGTCCCGGGCCAGGCGCAGGACGAGTTCCTTCGGGGCGTGCGTGATCTCACAGACCGTGTCGAGGTCGTAGTCCTGCAGATGAATCTTGTAGGCCTCCCACAGGGTCATACACTCGACTTCCGTACCGTCCACGAGCCGGACCTTCCCCCGCCAGCTCAGGGCCGGGTCGATCCCCTTGGCCGTCAGGCGCCCGCCGACGTCGTCCCGCGTGAGGGGCTTCAGACTCTGGGACTTCTCGTCGAAGACGACGAAATCGCCGATCTTCTCGTACTGGTCGGGCTTCAGGTCCTGGACCTGGAAACTCGGACCCTTCGGGTCGAGACCGCCTCGATAGCCCGGAAAGACCTCGTGGGCCCGAAGCCGCCGCAGGGTGTCGGTCCGGATGAGGAGCGGCATGTCGCTCCACTTCTTCAGGAAGTCCACGTCATACCAGCCGTTGTCGATCATGACCCGCGTGATGCCCAGCCAGAGGGCCGCGTCCGTCGCCGGCCGGATGGGGATCCAGTAATCGGCCTTCGTCGCCTGGGGTCCATACTCGGGAATGATGGCCACGATCTTGGCCCCCCGCTCCATCAGCTCGATGAAGAAGTGGGACTCGGGCCGCTTGTTCTCGACGAGGTTCTTGCCGCACTGGATGTGAAGCCGTGCAAACCGAAGCTCGTTCATGTCGACGTCCGACGTCTGAAGCCCGTGGACGAAGGGCTGGCCCGGCGCCTGGTCGCCGTGCCACGTGTAGTTCGACCAGATGCGGGCCCCCTTGGCCTCCTCGGGCGGGACCTTCCGAACGTGGGCGTCCAGCAGGGCCAGCATGTTGGCAAACCGGTAGAGGCCATACTTGCCGATGACGCCAAGCAAACCCATGCCGCCCCGGAGCTTGAAGGTCCGGACGCCCGACCCCTCCCAGTGTTCGAGCATCTCCTCGGGATAGCCCTGCTCGAGGAGCCGCCGACGGCCCTCCTCGCCGCTGTATCGTCGGGCGATGGCGATCATGCCCCGGGCGACGTAGGTGTAGGCCTCGTCCCACGAGACCCGCACGAAGGTATCGGTGCCCCGGCTGTCGAACTTGTACTTGGCCATGTTTTCGGGCGTGAGCTCCGGGAACCCGTCGTCGGCCCACTGCTTCCAGCCCCTCCGGATCATCGGATATTTCAGGCGGTAGGGACCGTAGACCCGCCGCTGGAAGGTGTACCCGTTCAGGCACCCCCGGGGGTTCCAATGGGCCGTCGCCTTGTTCCCGTAGAGGTCCGAGATCCGGTGAAGGTCGTAGTTCTGCTCGCTTCGGAGGACGATGCCGTTGCGCACGAAGGCCCGGAGACGACACTCGTGCGTGCAGTTCGGCGAACAGACCCACGTGAACGACCGGTCGTACCGATACTGATCCCGATAGACGGCCTCCCAATCGCGATTCGGATACGCCGCCAGGGGATTCCCGACCTCGACGACGGGCTGAAGGAGACGGAGACCCCGCAGGGCATCGTCCAGGACGAGAGCGGCGGCCCCGGCGGCCGTCGTCTGCATGAACTCCCGTCGCGTCAACTTCATGTCGGACCTCCACGGTCAGGGGCTCGACCGGCCGGGTCAGAGTCCCGGCCCGTCCGCCGACGAGGGTTTGGGAGAGGCTGTGCAAATTGCGTGCCCTTGACCGGGGATCGGGCCGGAGAGGGAAGATACGAGATGAAGTGAGCCCGGGAGAAGGGCGTCAGGTCGGCCTTGTTTCAAAGGGACGGAGTGGCGAGGTGATGGAGTGATGGAGTGACGATGTAGGGATGATCCCGACCGGCCCGTCGGCCCAAGACCGTTACCCGTCCCTTCGTCCCTTCGTCATTGCCCCCCGCACTCCTTCTGGAACTCCACTCCAGGCGCGTGGGGCTTGGGTCCTCCCCGCCCGTCCCAAACTTGGGAAAAGGCCCCGACGGACGAGTCTCAAAAATGAGAATGGCCCTTGATGCTCGGGAGCACTGTCCCCGGCCACCCTGACCCCCGGAGTCTTTCAGGTTTGTCTCATTTTCGATACAAAACTCGGCCGAAAGCGTTGCAAAGATGCATCCGTAGCGAGGCTTGGACTCTGGCCAGCCCCGGTTGGGGAGCCCCGGCCGCCGAGAGGTGGAATCCACGGGCTCGGACTGGCCCCCGCCATGTCGACCGTCCCGGCCGGCACCGGGGCACCGAGGCTGAAACGGGCCTCGCCGAGTTCCTCCCGGACCTCCCAGACGGTCAGGACGGGAAAGAGTCGGGCAAAGAGGAGGATGAGGGCCAGGAAGCCGGCCAGCCAGCCGGCCGTGACGGAGACCTCGACCCAGGAAGGCCGGTATGTCCCGACCCCCCAGGGGAGATAGGGGTAGGCCCCGCTGGGGACGATGATCGTGTATCGCTCGAGCCACATCCCGACGTCGATGACGAGACCAATGACGACCAGGTTCCGAATCGTTCGCCACCGGGGCACGGCCAGGACGGTGAAGGGGATCCCGAAACAGCAGGCGACCATCGTCCAGAAGAGGGGCGCATAGGGGCCCCAGAACTTGGCCTCGAGGATGCGGAGTTCGGCCGTCTCCTTGCCGTAGAAGACGAACAGGTGCTCGACGATCATGGCGTACAGCCAGAAACAGCAGAGGGCCAGGAGGAACTTGGCGCAGGACCGGAAGTGGGCCTCGGTCATGAGGTCCTCGAGCCGATAGAGGCGTCGGAACAGGGCGGCCAGGACGATGACCGTGGCGACGCCCGAGTAGATGGCTCCCAGGACGAAAAAGGGGCTGATGATCGTCGTATGCCACCCCGGCTTGAGGGTCATCCCGAAGACGAAGGACACGTTCGTGTGCACGGACACGACGAGGGCAAACAGAAAGATAGACATCCCGGTCAGGAGGCGGTCCAGGGTCCTCCACTGGACCGGCGTGCCCTGCCATCCCAGGGCCAGGGTGCGGTAGAGCCTTTTCCGCCAGGCGGGTGTCTCCGGCAGGCGGTCCCGGCAGAGGGCGATGTCAGGGACCAGGGCCAGGTAGAAGTAAAGGCAGGACGTGATGAGGTACGTACTGATGCACACGACGTCCCACAGGATGGCCGACGTGAAGTGGGGGTAGCGGACGACGTGGAGGAGGCGGTCGGGTCGGCCGAGGTCGACGATGACGCTCAGGGCGCCGAAGGGGAGGCTGAAGACGGTGATGGCCTCGGCCAGGCGGGTGAAGGGTCGCCGCCAGGGGGTATCGGTGATTCGCAGGATCGAGGAGATGAGGGTCCCGGCGTGGGAAATCCCTATGAAGAATACGAAGTTTATGATGTATACGCCCCAGAAGACGGGAACGTTCAGGCCCGTGACGCCCAGGCCCGTCTGAATCTGCCGACTCCAGGCGTACAGACTCCACCCGAAAATGGCTACGAGCCCGCCGACCGTCAGGGTGTACCCCCATCCCGCCGGTCGGGTCAGGGGCCTCAGGACCCTCGTCTTGGCCTCGGGTCCCGTGACTTCAGCCATCGTAGCACCTCTACGACAGGCGCGGCGGCCCCCCGGGGCGTCAGGCCTCAGGGGTCGCCGCCAGGAAGTAGACCTTGGGCTGGGTGCCCAGCTCCTCCAGGAAACGAAAGGCCCGAGGGCTTCGGGCCAAGCGGGCGACCGGGCTCTCGGGGTCGTCGAGGTCACCAAACACCAGGGCCCCCTGGGGGCAGGCCTCGACGCAGGCGGGGCGGTAGTCCTCGGGTCGCAGGGGTCGGCCTTCAGCTCGGGTCCGGTCCTTAGCTTGCTGGAGGCGGTGGTGACAGAACGTACATTTTTCCGTGACGCCCTTATCCCGCAGGCTCACGTCGGGGTTTGTCGCCTCGGCCATCGTCGCCGGCCATCGGGGTTGAAACCAGTTGAACCACTTGAGGGTAAAGGGGCAGGCGTTAACGCAATATCGGCATCCGATGCAACGCCAGTAGATTTGGGCGACGATGCCCTGAGGGTTTTTGTACGTGGCGGCCACGGGGCACACGTAGGTGCAGGGCGGTCGTTCGCACTGAAAGCACATCATCGGGATGACCTCCGCCCGCACGTGGGGGTACTCGCCCTCGATGCGGGGGAGCATCTGAAGCCATCGGATGAGCCGACCCATCGTGGCCTCTTGGGGAGACCCCAGGGGGACATTGTTTTCGGCGGCGCAGGCCACGACGCAGGCTTGGCATCCCGAACACTTCTCCAGGTCGATGGCCATAGCCCATCGGACCATGCCAGGCATCTCCGTATCGCCTTACTGCCTTAACAGAGCCGTTCGGTTGGTGAAAATCCGCATGGATTCGGCTTTTTCGACCCTTCGGGAAGGACGGTTTTCAAGCTTTGGCAGATAGGCAGTTCGGCAGATGGGCAGATGGTCCCAAAAGCCCTGGGGCCGATCCTTGCCCACCCGGCTTCTATCTGCCTATCTGCCGACCTGCCCATCTGCCGGATGCTTGAAAAACCGTGCTTCCCGGGCGATGGGAAAGATTGTCCCGACGCCATTCTCACGAACCGAACGGCTCTGTTAACTAACTGTCCTACCGCCTCCCGGCCCCAGGGGCCGAATCCGGACTTTCTGGGACGCCCAGTGGAGGACCCCGGACTCGTCGGGCGTCGGCTCGATCAGGTCCCCGACGCTTCCTTCCCCAGGGACGGCGAAGGCCCCGACCCGGTGGCCCACGCCCAGGGGGAGCGTGACGGCGTCGGGCGGCGTCGTCGGGGCGACGTGGACACGGACCCGAATGCGGGCCGAGCCGTTGGAGACTTCCGCCTCGTCGCCCTCGTCGAGGTGAAGGGCCCGAGCCGTTTCGGGGTGGACCTCGACCCATATCTGCCAGGGCTTTCGGACATGGGGGCCGTACAGCGAGTACAGGTACGGGTGGGGCCAGGTCCAGGGGTTTGGCAGGCCGGCCGGCAGGTCCCACAGGAGGACGAGGCCCTCGCCTTGATAGGTCGGCGGTGTCCACTGCCAGTCCGAGGGCCATCGGTACGCCATCGGGCCGGACGGCTGACGGACCCGGAGGTCGGCGACGGCCCGGTCCACGGAATCCCAAGGAAACGTCTCGGCTGAGGGGCTCAGGGCGTCGAGGCAGTCCCTCAAGAGCGCATCCGGTCGGGGGAACGGGCCGGGGCGGATCGGTCGGACCTCCAGGGGCTGAAGGGTTTGGCCGTCCCATCGGACCTGGACGTCCCGCGCCTCCCCCGGCAGGGGCAGGGGCACGACCCAGTCGGCCCGGCGGGCCGTCTCCGTCCAAAAGGTCGAGAAGGCGACGACGGCCTCGGCCGTTTCCAGGGCTTTCTGCCATCGACGGGGCGCAGGACTTTCAAAGAGGGGATTCGTGTCGAAGAAAATGAGGACGTCCACGTCCCTTCCGACTCGCTCCAGGAGCTCATCGGCCGGGCGCTCCTCCACGGCGCCGGGTAACGGAAGCTCGATCAAGACGTCAGGCTCGATGGGCCGACCGGGGCCGACCTGGTCGAGAAGAACATTCAGCCACAAGACGATCCATTGATCGCCGAGCCGTCCCCGTGGGGCGAGGGTTAGGGCCCCCTGATCGCCGAGGCGCTCCACGACGGCGTCCACGACGGCCGGATGGACCCGAAGGGCCCGGACCGCTTCGTCCAGGGGAACGGCCTCGAGGGCTCGGTGGAAGGCCTCGGCCTCCTCACCGGAGAGGTCTTTCGGGGGAACCCGGCCCCGGAGTCGGAGGAGCCGCCCGATGAGGAGTCCGATCAGGGGCTCTGTTCCGGGTTCACAGGGGACCCATCGGTGGGCGTGCATGGCCGTCAGGCTCAGGCGGGGACCCACGTGGACGAGGGCGCCAGGCATGGGCCGCAGACGCCGGAAGGTCCGCTGAGCCATTTGGAAGTCTTCCCAGGCCTGAAGCCAATCGGCACCGAGCGACAGGACGGCCGGCGCCCGGTCGAGATGCCATCGCCAGGCCGGCCACTGGGTCGCCCGCACAAGGGCATCTTCCGGCGGCTCGACGAGGGGACAGCCAGCCTGAAAGACGGGGCACCCCAAGGCATGGGCCAAGGCTCGCCAGAGCGCATAGGTCATCGAAGACGTGTGCTTCGGGAAGACCCATGCCGTCCGATGCGGCCGTTCTCGCAAGAGTCGGGTCAGGGCTTGGATGAAGTCCCGAGTCGGGGTCGGTTTCCATGGCGCCTCTCCCTGCGAGCCGACTCGGGCATGGACTGTGGTCACCCGGTCGGGGTGGTAGAACATCTGGGGGAGGACATACGCCCATGGGCACGGACGGTCGGGGTCAGGACGAATGCCGACGACCCGGCCGTCGGTCTGACGGAACTGAAAGCGGCAGGCGGAGAGACATCCGAGGCAGGCGCCCTCGACCCATGCCTGGGTCGTGTAGGCCCGACCCTCCGGAGGGCCGACGGCGTCGAGGGCCCGACCGAGCGTCGGCAGGAGCCGTAAGCCCCGAGCGACAGAAGTCCCGACGACGACGCTCGCGCCGTACCGAAGGAACTGGCGTCGTGTCCAACCCATGGCTCCTCCGACTTACCGATGACAGCTCAGACAATCCGTCGAGGCCCCGACGATTCGATGACAGGCCACGCAACGGTTCATCCCCGTCATTCCCCGGGGAAAGCCGGGTTCGGCCGGGGGCGCATCCCACGTCTGAACCTCCCCGTGGCATCGTTCGCAGGAGATGCCGCCCGATACCGTATGCCGCCGGTGAGAGAAGAACACGTGCCCCGGAAGCCGGGTGGCGGGTTCCCACGAGGCCGGCGGCGCCTCGACGGAACGGTGGCAGAGTCGACAGAGCTCGACCGACGGAAGGCCGGCCCGGGCCTCGACATAGGCTTGAAAGTGACAGGCCCCACAGGCAATCCCCAGACCCGTGTGCTTCCGATGGGAAAAGGCCGTATATGCCCCCGTCGCTGGGACGGAGCTCGCTGGCGGACCCTTTTCCAGACCGGACGATGTCCACAGGCCTCCCAGGCCACCCAGGACGAGGGCCAACGCCGCTCCACCCAAAATCCAGGACGTCCCAAGCTTTTTGGGTTTCATAGGGACCGACTCAGTAAGAACGCCAGGATGTCGTCCACGTCCTCGGACGACAGTCGGTCTTTCCACGCCGGCATAGGGATCGGCTCTGGACCCCGGGGGTCCCGCTGGCCGGCCGGATTGCCATTCCAGATCAAGTTTCGAAGGCTTTCGTACTGAGCCCGCACGACCGGCCACCGGGGAAGGCCGGACTGGGGGAGCGTGTCCGGCAGGTCGTGACGGGCCAGCCCCTCGATGACCGTTTGAATGTCGGCCTTCTCGAAGAGAAGCATTCGCTCGGCCAGTCGGTCGAGGGCCGGGATCGTGTCCCGCACGTAGTTGGGGTTCCGGACACCGCCGGCGCCGTCGACCCCATGGCAGACGGCACAGCCCACCGTATGGAATAGCCGCCGCCCCCGCTCGACGTTTGGAAGCTCCGAAGGCGTCGTCGGGAGGGCTGAGGGCCGTTCCGGCGGACCCGTCGTCGGTGCCGACAGGGGTCGGGCCCAAGCCGGGAGTTCGACGGATGCCCACACCGGAGGCGACTTCTCCCGGACAAAGCGGGCCGGCGTCCAGACGAGGGCCTGCCGGATCAGCAGACCGTACCACGCCCCGAGCAGGAGGACGACCCCCCAGAAAACCCGCCACAGGTTGCGAACCCCGGGGTCTCCGCGAAGACGACCGGACATTTCGTCAGCACGCCGCACGGCGGCCTCCTCGGATGAGGCAGTGAGGTAGCCGGCGTGATCACGACCGGCCGATGCTTTAGGGCTCCAGGGTCACCGAGACTTCCTGACCGGCCCGGACCTCGACGGTGTAGCGCTTCTCGGCTTCCTGGGGCTTCAGCCGTTCGTTCCAGACCTTCAGGTGCCACGTCCCGGCCGGTACGCCCTCGATGCGGAAGCGGCCCTCTTTGTCGGTCTTCGCAAAGAAGGGGTTCTTCAAGACGACGACGAAGGCCAGCATCTCCGGATGGGGCCGACACAACTGGGTGTACACGCCGGGCTTTTTGAAGGTATAGACGATCTTCTTCCCCTGGGGTGCCATCCCCAGGTCGTAGCCGCCCTCCGGCGAATACACGTTGTGTTCGAAGGGGTCGCTGTTGAGGAACTCGACCTTCGTCCCGACGACGACCGGCAGGACGTGGGGGATAAACGTCTTGTCCTTCTGGTCCATGACGGCCGTCAGGGGGCCCGACGGCTTCCAGCCGGGGACATCGTCGTCGATGTAAACGACCGTCTCGAACTGGGCGACCGAGGCGTGCCGCACGACCCCGGTGATGACGCCCGTACCGGAAGTCGCTGGAGTAGAATCAGAGCCGGCGACGATGGCGTTCGTCGTCTCCGAACACCGGTTGATGAAGCGAATCCACGTGATGATCTTCCAGACTTGGTCATCCGTCAGGACGCTTCCGAAGACCCGGAGCATCGTCTGCTGGGGGAGTTCACCCTTGATGAGCCGAAAGAGGGTCTCATCGTCGCCGCCCCATTGCCAGTTGCAGTCGGTCAGAGATGGGCACATCCCGCCCCCGCCGCCCGACCCGTGGCAACCCGCACAGCCCACTTTTAAGTACAGTTGATGCCCCTCCTGGGCAGCTTCCGCATCGCCCGTATAAGGGTTTTGCCCTATAGAGAATCCCAACGAGGGGGTGCCCATAAGGACGGTGGCGACCGTGAGCGCCAGGATGCCTCTCAGCCACCATGTTCCAAGGAACGTCGACCTATCTCGTCCCATGATCCACCCCTTGCATTAAGCATTAAAAGGCTGTGTCGACGATGAAGCTGATCCGGTTGCTTTTGGAGACGCCCTCGGGGACGCTCAGGTTGGTCCAGAACTCGACGGCGAACTTTACGTTTTCCCAGGGGAAGACCGTGAGGTTCACGAGGCCATCCGTGTATTTCATGCCCTCCATCGAGTAGTTCTCGATGCGAACGATGGGTGTCACGAGGGGTCGTCGGCCCTGCTGGAAGAAGATGTAGTAGGCCTGGGCGTACAGGACGTGGTCCTTCTGACGGGGACCGCCGGGGCCCATCTCGTCGGAAGCCCGCAGGTAGGCCCCCATGACGCTCCAACGGTAGAACTGGACCTGAAAGTCGACCCCCAGGCGCCGGTACTTCTGAGTCTCTTCCTCACCGACGGCCTTCCGGCCTTCCAGGGCCAAGCCCCCGACGGTCACGTTCCGGGTCACGTCCACGGCGAGCCGGGCCGTCCAGTCCTTCTTGTCCTCGCCTTCCAGGTCCCCGACGCCCGTGCTCACGGTGGCCAGGTAGAAGAGCCGTCGGGCGACCCGTCCGTAGACCGAGATAAAGGGCGTGGACTCGCCCAGGGGCTGGTCGGCCACGAACCCGTGGTGGACGACCATGGGCATGGCCCGTGTGAATTGAGAATGGTTGAGGGGCTGGTAGGGGTCGGCCGTCAGGACGGACCCATAACCGGCCACGACGTTCACTTCCGGGCGCGGATGGAATCCGACCTTGCCCATCTCGCCAGCCGGTTTCCATCCTTCTTCGTCTTCCGCCTCAAACTCGACGAAGGCCGAGATCTTCTCCAGGACGTTGCCGGCGATGAAGACCTCGGCTTCATGGAAGGGTCGAATCTTGAGCTCGCCTTCTTTTTTCTTGTCGGCCAGGAACCCGACGACGCGCACGGCCAGGGGGTTCCCCTTAAACAGGCTCATCCCCAGGGCTTTCACGTGCTCCTGGTCCGACAGTTCCTGATCGGGACTCAGGCGGTATCCATATTCCTTAAACTTTCGGCCGAATTCGTTCAGCATCGGCCAGATCGTATGACAGCCGCTACACGGGAGGTTGTACTTCTTGGCGAACGCCGGGACGGCCCGGGCGACCGTGGGGGTCCCTGTCAGGAAGAGGGCGAGCCCCAGGATGGTGGTCACGAGCTTCCGGACCATGGATGAACCTCCGTAAATCCGGTGCCGGGTGCTGGGGTCATTTCCCTGCACCCGGCCCATGGGTTACGAAGGATGAGGGCACAAGTTTTGTGCCGTTATGCGAATCCGCTCTACAGGCCGATTTTGCGGCGGGACTCGGGAGGGACCTGTCGCCCGTCTGGAGACAGCCGGGAAGATGAGAATGCATCTGCCAGGTCTGGGCTTGCTCTCAGGGCGTCGCCCGCCAGGAGACAGAGTCGAGGCCTCAGGCGACGGCTCGGTCGGAGATGGGAAGGCCGGTATTAGGGCTGGGTGTTTGGCACACTTTTTGAAGACTGATCCATGCCCTGCTCTTCTTCGGGGAGAGGGTCGTGAGCCTCCTGGACGTCCAGAAGCTGTTTATCGTCCACATGTTTCAGTTCGTATGGGCCGGGATGCTATGGACGGCCTTGGCCGGGTCCTGGGTCCGGCAGAAGTCCCGAGAGTTCCTGGGTCTATGGGCCGTCGTCAGCCTACTGGCCTTGAGCACCCTGGGGTTGGTCGGCCTCCATGCTTACGCCATGGTGCAGGCCCAGACGGTCCTTCCGGCCCTGTGGGTCGGGGCCTTCCAGGTCCTCCGCCTCTTGGCCGCCGGCCTGTTCCTGGCCCTGGAGGGAAGCCGTCGCCCGAGGGGGTGGCTCTGGGTCGGAGTAGCCCTGGTCGGTCTCAGCGTCGGCCTGGACCTGGCGTTTCGATTTTCGGTGCCTTATGGCCCGGGCCGTCTGATGCCGACGGCGGACGTGGGAACCTGGCTCCTGGTGAGCGCACTGGTCTTCTGGGGGGTCTTGGCCGGCCTGGCGTTTTACCTGGACCGCGTGATGGAGGCCTTCCTCGTCCGATTCTTCATCCGCCTGAACGTCGTCTTCATCGTGCTGGCGGCCGGGATGATGTTCCTGATCGCCGAGCTCCAGTGGCGACAGTTCCTGCGGACGGTCTCGGAGAAGAGTCGGAGCTCGGCCGAGCTCATCCGGGGTTACGTACTTCACCATCTCTACCGGGGGCTGTCCCCGGAGGCGGTCCTGACTCATCCGGACGTCGTTCGGTCGGCCGTCATCGCCTTCGGGGAGGTCTTGGAACTTCGGGAGATCCGGCTGGCCTTAGGGAACGCTCGGGTCGTCTTCGCATGGAAGCCGGACGGGAGTATCGACCAACGGTCGGAACCCTCGCCGGGCAGTCCCCGCTCGACGGGAGCGGTCCGAGCTTCCCCGTCTGTCTGGTTGGAGGGCCGGTGGGTCCGGCTGGCATGGCCCGTCGAGGGCGCTTCGGCCGTCGGGTCTCTCGAGTTCATCCAGCTTCCTTGGAGCTTTAGCCAGACGATCAGCCGGAACCTGTTTATCGTCTTTGGCCTCTTCACCCTGGCGGTCGCCGCCGCCGGCCTGCTCGTGGGGGTCGTCCTCTTGCAGATGGAGCGGCTCATCGACCGACAGCGCCGGGACCTCATGGCCGCCCAGGAACAGCTCGTTCGCGCGGCCCGTCTGGCCTTCCTGGGGGAATTGGCCAGCGGCATCGCTCACGAGATCAACACGCCCGCCGGGGTCATCGCCACGCGGTCGGAGTTTATCCGCACGCGTCTGGAGACGTGCTTCCGGACTCGCCGGCGGATTCCGCCCTTATGTGCCGAGTGTTTTCAGGACCTGGATGCCATCCAACGGCAGGCGCTTCGAATCGGCCAGTTCGTGCAGAATCTGTTGGACCTGGCCCGGCCTCGGCCGATGCAAGTGACGTCCGTGGACTTGGTTCGGGTCGTCCAGCAGTCCCTGGAGCTTCTCCGGGACCCGGCGCAGGCTCACGGCATTCGTATGAGCTACGAAGGTCCCCCGACGTGCTGGGTCGAGGGGGACCCGGCTCGACTGGAGCAGGCCGTGACGAATGTCGTCAAGAATGCTATCGAGGCGATGCCTTCTGGAGGTGAGGTCCGGGTGATCCTGGGGGACCAGGTCGAAGACGTTCGACTCATGATTCGGGATGACGGCCCGGGCATCCCGCCGGAGGCCCTGGCCCGAATCTGGGAGCCCTTTTACACGACCAAGCCCCGGGGGGCCGGTCTGGGTCTCAGCATCGTCCGCAACATCGTGCAGGCCCACGGGGGCGAGATCCGGGTCCGGAGCGAGCCGGGGAAGGGCACGGAATTTGAAATCTTTCTACCGAAGCGGGTCCGGGTCCAGGGGTCGGTCCGCCGCCCCGAGACTCCGGTGACGGCATCGTAGGGAAAGAATCATGCATGGATTGCGGGTCTTGGTCATCGAGGACGAGCCGGACATGCAGGAGACGTGTGCGAAGGTCGTCCGGCACATGGGCTACGCCGTAGACTGCGCCGCCGACGCCGAGACGGGCCTCCGTCTCATCCGGGAGCGAACCTACGGCGTGGCCATCGTCGATATCCGCCTCCCCGGGATGGACGGCCTGGCTTTCTTACGAGAGGTCCGCCGTATCCAGCCGGACCTGGTCGTCATCGTCATCACGGCCTTTGCCTCCGTCGAGACCGACCTGGAGGCCATGCAGAGTGGGGCCTTCGATTACATTCCCAAGCCCTTCACGATGCGGCAGTTGGAGATCGTCGTCCAGCGGGCTTGTCAGTACCGGCGCCTCTACGAGCAATATCAGGACTTGCGCCGTCAGCTTCAGGAGCGTTGGCAGGTCGAGGGCATCGTCGGGCAGGCACCTAATTTCCGGAGGGTCCTCCAGCAGGTCCACCAGGTCGCCGCCTCGGACGTATCGGTCCTGATCCGGGGCGAGAGCGGGACGGGGAAGGAGCTGATCGCCCGGGCTATCCACCGGCTGAGTCCCCGGGCCGGAGGGCCCTTCGTGGCCCTCGACTGTGGGGCGATCCCCGAAACCCTCCTCGAGGCCGAGATGTTCGGATATGAAAAGGGCGCTTTCACGGGGGCCAGCGTGGCCCGACCGGGTCTGCTCGAGCAGGCCCACGGCGGGACCCTCTTCCTGGACGAGGTCTCCAACCTCCCCCTGGCCCTTCAGGCCAAGCTCCTGCGGGTCCTCCAAGAGCGGACCTTCCGGCGCCTCGGCGGCCGTGGGGAGGTCGAGGTCGACGTCCGCGTGATCGCCGCTACCCATGAAGACCTGGCCGGCTTGGTCCGGGACGGTCGTTTTCGGGAGGACTTGTTCTATCGACTGAACGTCGTCGAGATCCAATTACCGCCCCTGCGTGACCGCCCCGGGGACATCCCCCTCTTGGCCGAATACTTTTTCCAGCAGTTGAGGCCCCGGTTCTTGAAGCCCCTGGAGGGGATCTCCCGGGCGACTTACGTCGTCCTCCAGCGCTACGCGTGGCCGGGCAACGTTCGAGAGCTTCGAAACGCCGTCGAGCACGCGATGGTCGTCGCCTCGGGGCCCTGGATCACGCCCCTGGACCTGCCGGAACACATCCTCCGGGCCCTCCGGGAATTCCCCGAGAAGGGTTCCTGCCTGCCCTATGCCCAGGCCCGGAAGACGGCCCTTCGGGAGTTTGAACGCCAGTACCTCATCCGGCTCCTGGCCCAGACGCAGGGAAACGTCTCCGAGGCCGCCCGCATCGCCGGCTTACGACGGACCAGCATTTATAAACTCCTCTGCCGCCACGGCCTCGTCCCCAGTAAATTTCGATAGATACAGTCGTGGGCCGGGGTCAGCTTCGCGCTGACATGACCGGTCAGAAAAGAAGCGGTCACCGAATTACGAGACCCGACTGCAGGGGGTAGGACGATGCGATGGCTCCTGACGTGGGTCGGATTGAGTTGGGCCGTCCTCCAAGGGGCCGCCCTCGCCGCTGAGCTGAACGGGTCTTGGACGTGCACCGCCCGCCCCAAGACGCCGGCTGTCGTCTATGCTCAACCCGTGTCGCCCCAGTCCTTCCCGCCCCCGGAGATGCCGGTCGTCATGGACCAGCGGGGCCTTCAGTTCCAGCCGCCGGTCCTGCCGGTCTTGGTCGGTACGCGGGTTCGCTTCCCCAACCACGACCTCGTCCTGCACAACGTCTTCTCCCCGTCGCCGGTCAAGCTCTTCAACCTGGGGACGTATCCCCCCGGAGAGAGTCGAGACATCGTCTTTGACCGGCCGGGAGTCGTCGAAATCCTGTGCCATCTGCATCCGGAGATGCGGGCCTACGTCGTGGTCCTGGAGACGCCCTACTTTGCCGTGACGGACCGGCGGGGCTCTTTCCGGATTCAGGCCATCCCGGCCGGGACCTATGAGGTCCGGTGGTGGTCCGAGGCCTGCGGTGCCGGTACGATCCGGCCGGTGACCCTGGGCGAGACGGACGTCCTGTCCCTGGGGTTCGTGGCGATGCCCCCAAATCCTTAGTTCGGGAATTCGGCCATTCGGGAAGGCCGTTCGGCGGCCGACGTAGAAGGCAAGGAGGCATCCATCGTTCCAAGGCCCCACGTCTCCCTGAAGTTTTCCTGACCCTTCGCCGCCTCTTGTCGCCGACCGCCGGCGCCGGCCGAAAGGCCTCATTCCCGCCCCGGCCGGCCCCCAATGCCCGAATTCCCGGATTGCCGAATTCCCGAACCCCCGAATGCCGAACTCCCGGACTCCCGAATTCCCGGAAGGCGTACGTCCTACCTACCAGGCTGGGGCGGGGACGTCGGTCGGAGTTCGACCCGGACGGTCTGGGCCTTCGACACGTGGACCCACGGGGATTCCAGGGTCCCGCACCGGGGCCTCCAAGCATAGACTATACATCGGACCTTGACGACGGACCGGTCAGAGATGAAGCGAGTCGTATACACTGTGCATGCCCGTCAACGGATGGCCCTGAGAGGCATTACGGATCGAATGGTGCGTCAAACATTAGAACGACCGGATACAAGGGGCGTAGGATATCGAGCCCGGAAGTTAGCCCACCGACGATTTCCAGAGGGAAGAATCAAAGTTGTTTACGTCGAAGAACCAACTCAAATTATCGTGATTACCGTCATGTGGGAGGACTAAGCATGAGGATCACGTATGATACCCAGGCCGACGCGCTTTACATCCAACTTCGGGAGGGGAAGTTTGTTCGGAACCAAGAGGTCGCGGAGGGTGTGATTCTTGATATCGGCGAGGGGGACGTCCTCTTGGGTATCGAGATTTTGGAGGCTTCGACCCGACTTTCCCCCGGAGACCTGGCTCGGGTGGAAGTCCTGATGCCCTTAGAATGGGTGTCGACTTCTTCGTAGAAGGCGCACGTCCTACCTACCAGGCTGGGGCGGGGACGTCGGTCGGAGTTCGACCCGGACGGTCTGGTCTTTCGGGACGTCGACCCAGCCGGACTCGAGGGCTCCACACCGGGGGCTCCAGGCCTGGACCCGGTAGCGGCCCGCCGGGAGGTCCCGAAAGGCGAAAGCGCCCGTCGGGTCGGACATCTGGAAGTAGGGCGTCGTCAGGACGACGACGTAGGCGACCATCTCCCGGTGGACCATACAGCGGACCTCGACGACGCCGGGCCGGTCGAAAACGATACCCCGAGCTTCGTTGGGTCCGTACATGCCCAGGTTGAAGGGGCGGGCCGGCGAGACGGAAAAGACGTTGTGGTACAAGGGGTCGTAGTTGGGAAACAGCACGCGGGTGCCCTGCAGGACCGGCAGGACGGTCGGATGGAACCGGAGGTCCCGCTGTTCGATGACGGCCGGCTCCCGGGGCGGGGCGATGGGGCTTGTCTTCTCGGGGACGGCGGCCACGACGGCCGGTTCGGGACAGCGGACCGTCCCCTGAAGGGTCCCGCCGTAGGCCGGGGACGGGCTCCCGAGGAGGCCGGTCAGGAGGACCAGCCATGGAGCGAATGGCGGCAGGCGGCCGGCGGCAGGCAAGTTCCCGACACTCAACGTCCCTTCATTCATCTCCAGCCTCCTCGGATTTTTTCCGGCGGTGGACGAGCCGGTGCTTGCGGAGGAAGCGGTACAGGACGGCCCGATGCAGGTCGGCCATCTGGGCGGCCGTCCCGATGCGGCCCTGGGCCCGCTGGAGGAGCTGACGCAAGTAGGCCCGTTCGAAACGGGCCAGGACTTCCCGCCGGGCCTCGTAGAAGGGCTTCAGGAGGATCGACTCCGGCCAGGGCATCGATTCCTCCTCGGGCCAGGTCGTCCGGGTCGCCCGGACGAGTTCGGGCGGCAGGTCCAGGGGCGTGATCCAGGGGCCTTCCCCCATGGCGTGGGCGTACTCGACGACGTTGCGGAGCTCCCGCACGTTGCCGGGCCAGGCGTATTCTTGAAGGATTAAAAGGGCCGCCGACGTGAAGCCCTCGACCCGACGGCCGCCCCGCTGATTCAACTCGTTGAGGAAGTAGTGGGCCAGCAGGAGGATGTCCTCCCGCCGCTCCCGCAGGGGCGGGATGTGGAGGGTCACGACATGGATCCGGAACCAAAGGTCTTCCCGGAATCGACCCTCCCGGACCATCTGAGCGAGGTCCCGATGGGTGGCGGCGATGAGACGAAAGTCGACGGGGATCTCCTCACTCCCGCCGAGGCGCCGGAGACGGCGTTCCTGCAAGACCCGCAGGAGCTTCGCCTGAAGATAAGGCGGGAGCTCCCCGATTTCGTCAAAGAACAGCGTCCCGCCGTGGGCCGTCTCGATGAGGCCCTTCTTCCGATGGGTCGCCCCCGTGAAGGCGCCCGGCTCGTAGCCGAATAGCTCGCTCTCCAGGAGGGTCTCCGGGATGCTGGCACAGTCGACGACGACGAAGGGTCCGTCGGCCCGGGGACTCGCCCGGTGGATGGCCCGGGCGAGCCGCTCCTTGCCCGTCCCGCTTTCGCCCGTGATGAGGACCGACACGGCGCTCGGGGCGACCTTCAGGGCCTGCTGGATGACGGACCGAAAGGCCGGACTCTGGCCGACGAGGTCCGCAAAGGCGTAAGGCAATTCATAGACCTGCTCGAGACGACGGCGGAACTCCCGGTTCTCGTCCAGGAGCTGGCGGTACTCGAGGGCCCGCTGGACCGTCGTCCGGAGTTGGTCCCGGGTAAAGGGCTTGGGCAGGTAGTCGAAGGCCCCGGCCTCGACGGCCCGCACGGCGGCCTCGATGTCGGCATAGGCCGTCATCAGGATAACGGTCGTCTGGGGATGCCGGGCCCGGACGGCTTCTAAGAGGGCCATCCCGTCCATACCGGGGAGCCGCACGTCCGTCAGGACGAGGTCGTAAGGCCGGGCGGCCAGACGCTCCAGGGCTTGGACCCCGTCGGGGCACGTGTGGACCCGGTATCCCTGGGAGCGCAGGGCCTTTTCACACATCTGGGCCATGACGGGATCGTCTTCCACGACGAGGATCCAGGTGTCTTCCGGATTCATGAATCTCCTCCAGACTCATTCCAGGCGTCGGCCGGAGCGACGGGCAAGCGGACCTCGACGGTCGTCCCCCGACCGACCTCCGAGACGATCCGAATGCTTCCCCCATGCGCCTCGACGATCCGCCGACTGACGGTCAGTCCCAGGCCGGTCCCCGCCGGCTTGGTCGTGAAGAAGGGTTCGAACACCCGGGCTTGAACGGCTGGGTCCATGCCCGGCCCCGTGTCGGTAAACCGGACGTATACGAATCCGCCCTGGGACTGACCCTCGATGGCCAGGACGCCGCCGTCCGGCATGGCGTCGACGGCGTTGTTGATGACGTTCAGAAAGACTTCTTCCAGTTGGACCTCGTTGGCCCATATCGGCGGTAGGTCGAAGAGTCCGTTTTCCACGACCCGGATACGGTGCCGCCGGACCCGGGAGTGGACCAGCTCGAGAGCCCGCCGGACCAGGTCGGCGACCGGGACGGCCCGCTTCTCGACGGGCTGGGCCCGGGCGATTTGAAGCAGGTGCTGAATGAAGCCCGAGGCCCGAAGGACCTGCCCCTTCAGGAGCGCCACGTCCTGCCGGAGGTCCCGACGGACCGGGTCGTCCGGCGACTCGGCCAGCCGGTCGTCGATGGCGTCCAGGCCCAACAGCAGACTCCCCAGGGGCGTGGCCACGTCGTGGGCGACGCTGGCGACCAGCTCCCCCAGCGTGGCCAGCTTGGCGGCCTGCAAGAGTTCCAGATTGGCCCGGTGGATCTCCCGAAACTGACGCTCGATGGTCTTCTGCGCCTGAAAGAGGACGACCCCGATGAGGAGGCCCGCCCCGACGACGGCCGTCGTGAAGGCCCCGAAGATCGGCAGGAGGCTCCGGAAAATCTGCTGAAACATCGCATGGAGCCGGAGCTTCATCTGAATCGTCCCGACCGTCGCTTCCCGGTACACGACGGGGACGTCCAGTTGGAGCTCTCCGACGTGGGCTTCCATGCGGCCCTCCAGGGGGATGAGCCGCAGGGCCTCGACGGGCATTGGCCGAATCTCGACGGCGCCCTCGGGGTCGATGCGGATCTCCATCCGGCTCTGGCGGACTTGCAGGGCGACGGCATGCAGGTCCGGATACCGGGAAAAGGCCTTCACGACCTCTTCCAGGAGGGCGGCATCCTGGAGCGCCGCCTCCGGCGACTCCCCCCGGATGACCGGACCGGCCAGGATCCCCCGGAGCGTCTCCACGAAGTCCCACAACTGCCGACGGGTTAACTCCATGTATTGATATCGAAAGCCCCGCTCGGCGATCAGCATCGTCGCCGCCGCCAGCAGGATAAAAAGCCAATTCAGACGCACGAAAAATTCGGCCATCAGGGAGGGCCCCCGGAAGACTTCGTAAGCGAAACTGAAGGCGGCCAGAAAACTCAGATAGGCCAGGGCTTCGACCGGCGAGCCGACCGGAAGGCCCAAGGCCCGGCCCGGCCATTGCAAGAGTTGGGTCAGGACGAATCCTAAGACGGCCAGGCCATGCCAGAGAGGCCGAAAATGCCGAGGCGGCCGCCGAATCTCCGAAAGCCAGCCCAGGGCACCGGTCACACCGGTGGCCGTCGCCCACGCCCCGACCGGCCGCTGAAGGTCCACGCCGACGCCGACCCAGGCGGCGACAACCAAGAGGAAGGGACCTCGCCAGTCGGCCCGTCGGGCCGCCCGAGTCGCGCTCCAGATCAGCGTTACGGCGATCCCCGGCAGAAATCGGGCCAGGGCCCGCCAGAGCGGGACCCACGCCGCCACGGCGGGCCACCGGTCGGTCAGGTCTGGATAGAGGGCCGTCCATTGCTGGACGAATCGGATCCCAAAGGTCAGCAAGAGGGCCCCCATCGCCAGGAACACTAAGAAGGGCGGCCACCGGTCTGACCGACTCAGGACGTACCCCACGCTCAGGGTCAAAAGCATCCCGGCCAACAGTCCGTTAAAGAGCCACAGGACCATCTCGGCCTGGGGCGTCATGGGACCTCCGGTACGGCCATTCGGGAATCCGGGAGTTCGGCCATTCGGGAATCCGGGAATCCGGGAGTTCGGCGATTCGGGAATGCGGGGATCCGGCCGTTCGGCAGATGGTCTAAAAGCTCTGGGGCCGCTCCTTTCCCATCCGGGGCTCTATCGGCCTATCGGCCGACCTGCCCATCGGCCGACTGCCCATCTGCCCATCTGCCAAATGCCCATCTGCCGAATGCTTGAAACGTCGTGCTTTCGTGAAGGTGCCCTTTCCGCTTCCCATCGCACTTCTCACCGCCCGAAGGGCTCTGTTAATGGACAAAGCGGTCGGGGTCCGGATGAGCCCTCACCCCTTCGACCATTTACGCCGATTCCCGGATTCCCGGACTCCCGAACTCCCGGAACTGCCGACCTGTAAACCCGGCGCCTGAGGAGTTACAAAAACCGTGCCAATGTTGCAAATTTGCGACGGGGGAGTCGGGGGGACTCGTCGCAAAACTCGGTGAGAAGCGGATTCGGGCCTGTGGCACGGGGGTTGCACTGGTGGGATTCGGCAGTCCGGGCATTCGGGAATCCGGAGATCCGGCCGTGGCCCGATATCCCGGCTTGGACGGTCGGTCCGGGTGATCCCCCACCCCTTGACCATTTACGCCGGATTCCCGAAGGGCCCTATGCCGGAGGTTCTCATGGTCCGAAACGTCCTCGTGACGGTCCTGCTGGTCCTGGCGGGGATCGTCGGTGGTGTCTGGTGGGCCCGGTCGGCGGCGCCGCCGCAGGAGGTCGTCGTGGACGTCGAGGCTCGGCGGTATGCTTACGACCCGCCGGTCCTCCGGGCCCGGCAGGGGGACGTCTTGCGTCTGCGACTGCACTCGACGGACGTGGTCCACGGCTTCTTCTTGGAGGGGTACGACCTGGACGCCCGGATCGTCCCGGAGCGGCCTGACTTTGAGGTCTGGCGGCCTTCGGAGGTCCAGTGGGCCGAGGCCGAGAAGCGGGGCGAGCTCCCGACGAAGACGGAGCCGTCTGTCGAGGTCTCGAACCTGCAAGGCGTCCGGCGGGTCCGGGAGGTCGTCCTTCGCTTGGACCGGCCGGGCAAGTTCCGGTATCGGTGCTCGCATACGTGCGGTTTCATGCATCCCTTCATGCAGGGAGAGCTGATCGTCACACCGAACTATCCATTTCATGTCGGGGTCGGGGCGGCCATCGGACTGACGCTGGCGTTTCTGGCCTGGCGGCCGGCCGACCCGTCCCGTCGACGGGGGGCGTCGTCATGAGTGCACGACCCGACGTTATCACCGAGCCGGTCGTCGAGCGGCCGGCGCCGAAGCGGCCCTACCTGCAGGGTCGGTGGGTGGACCTCTTCGAGCGGGTCCGGCTCCTCAAGAGCCTGCTCCGATGGCGGAGTTTCCAGTTTCTGGCGATCCTGCCGAACCTGTTCCTCTTTTATCTCTTCATCCTGGCGGCCCTCTGGGGGACGCCTGTCGGCAGTCGCAACATCATGATCGTGTTCGTGTGGATCCTCTGGTGGTTTGTCCTCATCACGCTTTTGGTTCCCCTGGCCGGGCGGCTGTGGTGCACGATGTGTCCGCTCCCGGCTCTGGGCGAGTGGCTCCAGCGGCTCCGCCTCGTGACGGTCCGCTTCGCCCCTAAAGCGAAGGGCTTCAAAAACGTCCTGTTCGGCCTGAACCGCAAGTGGCCCAAGGCGCTCGACAACATCTGGCTCCAGAACCTCCTGTTCCTGACGCTGGCGACCTTTTCGGCCCTCTTGGTCACGCGGCCCATCGTGTCGGCCTTCGTCCTGGGCGGGATGATCGTCTTGGCTCTCGGCCTGGCCCTGGTCTTTCGGCATCGAGTCTTCTGCCGGTACCTCTGTCCGGTCAGCGGATTCCTGGGCCTGTATGCGATGACCTCGTCGGTAGCCCTGCGGTCTCGGGACTGGGACGTCTGCGTGCGGTGTCCGACGAAGGGTTGCATGTTGGGGAGTGAGAACGGATGGGGCTGTCCCTGGATGGTCTACATGGGCAAGCTGGACCGGAACAACTACTGCGGTCTCTGCTTCGAGTGTCTTAAGAGCTGTCCCAACGACAACATCGGTCTGTTCGTCCGGCCTTTCGGGGTGACCGAGACGCGGATCCTGCACCTGGACGAGGCATACAAGGCCTTCATCATGCTCGTCCTGGCGGCCGTCTATTCGGTGACCCTCCTGGGACCTTGGGGGACCTTCAAGGACTGGGCGAACGTGACGGAGACGGGCGACTGGCGCGGTTTCTTGACTTATGCGGCCCTGGTCTGGGCGGCCTGTCTGGTCGTGTTCCCGGCGGTGTACGGCCTGTTCGTGAAGGCCAGCCAGTGGGCGGCCCGATGGCTCGGCCGGTGGGTCCTCGTCCCGGCGCCCGCCGCGGCGAACGGCGCCGGGGAACCGAACTTCCGGACCCTGTTCCTGCGGTGGAGCTACCCCCTGGTCCCGATGGGCTTGCTGGCGTGGATCGCCTTCAGCCTGCCGCTCTTTTTCGTGAACGGTTCTTATATCGTCAGCGTCCTCTCGGACCCCCTCGGCTGGGGATGGGACCTTTTCGGGACGGCCCACGTATCGTGGAAGCCCCTGATTCCGGAGTGGCTCCCGGCCTTACAGGCGGTCGTCCTCCTGGTCGGCCTCGCCGTGGCCCTGCGTACGGGGTGGCGGATCGCCCAGGAGCTGTGGCACGACCCCCGGCGGGCCCGATGGGCTTTGGTCCCGATGGCCGGCCTGTGGCTGACGGTGACCGTCGGATTCCTGTGGCTGTTTACCGGATAGGGGACGTCCCGTCTGCAGACGTCTCGTAATGACTTGCAATTACAGGGTAGGGCAGGAGGGACCGAGATGCGGTGGAAGGACAGCCTGAAAGAAGGCGTGGCCCTAACGGGGCTTTTCCTCATCTTGGCCGGACTGCCTTGGGCGTTACGGGCCTACGAGAGCCGGCGGGTCCGCCGGCTGGCCGACGGCCGGCCCGTGTTCACCGTGTATGCCAACGCTACCTTTGGGACGTGGACGACGACGCCCCTCGTCGGATGGACCTACTTCTGGCGGAAGCCCGAGCCGGCCCACATTCAGGTCCGAGCGGGTCAACCCTTTGTCCTGCGGGTCACGTCGGTCGACGTGCATCACTCCTTTGGCATCCCCCAGTTGGGCATCGGGCCCTACGACGTGGAACCCGGCCGTTTTCTCGAGCTGGAGCTGAAGATCGACGAGCCGGGCCTGTACACCTTCATGTGTTACACGGTGTGCGGCCGGCATCACGAGAAGATGATGGGCACGTTAGAAGTCTTGGGGGAAGGGCTGTAAGGCCCTTCGGGAGTTCGGGCATCGGGCCGTTGGGCCGTAGCCGACTCGATGTGCGGGTTTTGAGACGCCCGCAGGACGGCGGGCGCTTTACGGAAGCCACCGGCATGACGTCCGGTGTTCCGGGGATAGACGCCCGTCGCCCGACCGGCCGAACTGCCGACTGCCCATCTGCCGACTGCCTGAAACATCGTGCTTTCCGGGGGATGGGAAAGATTGTTCTGACGCCATTCTCATGAACCGAACGGCTCTGTTAAGGAGGTCCGTCATGAAGCTCCGTTTCTGGATCGCCAACGTCGGGATCCTGGTCCTCGGGGTCCTCGTCGGGGCCTGGTTCCTGAGCCCCGGTGCCCGGGACCAGGTCGGCGCGCAAGACCCCCTGCGCGGTGTCATGCAGGCCCGGAACTTGAGCCTGGACGATGCCCTGGCCGCCCTGCGGACGTACACGCCGACGGGCGTCCCCGATGAGTACCTCCTGTTCGCCTCGGGCGGCCATTCGGGCCACGTCTTGGTCGTCGGCCTGCCCTCGATGCGCATCCTGAAGGTCATCGCCGTGTTCGCCCCCGAGTCCTGGCAGGGCTATGCGGTCGGCAACAAGGAGACGGAGGAAATCCTGAAAGCGGGCGGCAAGGACATCACGTGGGGCGACGTCCACCACCCGGCCCTCTCGGAGACGCAGGGCGACTACGACGGTCAGTTCCTGTTCGTCAACGACAAGGCCAACGGTCGGGTCGCCGTCATCGACCTTCGGGACTTCAAGACGAAGCAGATCGTCAAGAACCCCCTGATTTACTCGAACCACTGCTCGGCTTTCGTCACGCCCAACACCGAGTACATCGCCGAGGCGCCCCAGTACTCGATGCCCTATCCCGTCGGGACCTACGCGCCGCTCGAGCAGTACAAAGAGAAGTACCGGGGTCCCATTACCTTCTGGAAGTTCGACCGGACGAAGGGTCGCATCGTGCCCGAGCAGTCCTTTGCCCTCGAGCTTCCGCCCTACTGGCATGACCTGTGCGACGCCGGCAAGCGGGTCTCCTACGGATGGGCCTTCTGCAACAGCTTCAACACCGAGATGGCCGTCCCCAACATCCTGCAGATGAAGATGCCCCTTGAGGCGACGACGGCCCGCAATGAGATGGACTACCTCCACGTGATCAACTGGAAGGCCGCCGAAAAGCTGATCCAGGAAGGCAAGTACGAGACCGTCGCCGGCATGAAGCTGATTCCCCTGGCGACGGCCGTGCAGGCCGGCGTGTTCTACCTGATCCCCGAACCCAAGAGCCCCCACGGTGTGGACGTGTCGCCCGACGGCCATTACGTCGTCGTCGCCGGCAAGCTCGACCCTCATGCGACCGTCTACTCCTTCGAGAAAATCCGGGAAGCCATCCAGAAAGGCCTTTTCGAGGGCAAGGACCCCTACGGCGTGCCCGTCTTGAAGTTTGACGCCACGAAGGCCGCTCAGGTCGAACTCGGCCTGGGTCCCCTCCACACCCAGTTTGACGATAAGGGCTACGCTTACACGAGCCTGTTCCTGGATTCGGCCGTCGTGAAGTGGTCCCTCGGCGAGCCCTACTTCAAGGGCGACAAGGCCTGGAAGGTCGTCGATAAGGTCCCCGTCCATTACAACATCGGACACCTGGCGGCCGTCCATGGAGACACGACCCGGCCGCGTGGGAAGTTCCTCGTCGCCCTCAACAAGTGGTCCATCGATCGGTTCGCTCCGGTCGGTCCCCTGCATCCCCAGAACTTCCAGCTCATCGACATTTCGGGCGAAAAGATGCAGAGGCTCTATGACCTCCCCATCCCCATCGGCGAGCCCCACTACGCCCAGATCATCGAGCGGTCGCTCCTGAAGCCCTTTGAGGTCTACCCGCAGGTCGGCTTCAATCCCGTCACGATGGCCGCCGACCCGGCCCACGCCGTCCAGCCCGGCAAGGAGCGGATCGAACGGCGGGGCAACACCGTCGAGGTCTGGATGACGGCCATCCGGAGCACCTACACGCCGGACCGCATCGAGGTCCACCAGGGCGACCGGGTCATCATCCATCTGACGAACCTGGAACGGACGCGGGATGCGACCCACGGCCTGGCCATCGCCGCCTACAACATCAACCTGTCGGTCGACCCCGGCGAGAACGCCACCGTCGAGTTCATCGCCGACAAGCCCGGCGTGTACCCCTTCTACTGCACGGAGTTCTGCTCGGCCCTGCACCTGGAGATGGCAGGCTATTTGTTAGTCAAACCCCGGACCCAAGCGATGAAATGAATCCATGATCCGCCGCTCTCAGCGGGAGGGGCGTCCGGCCGGGTGCCCCTCCCGGAACTTGACTTTCTGGGAGGTCCGGACCCCGGGAATTCGGTCGTTCGGTCATGAGATAGCCGAAGGGCCGAACGGCCCAATTCCCGAAGGATTGAAAGGATTGATTTGGGGGCGGTCATGGAGATTCGAGCCATCGTCTTAGACGTCTTGCGGCGCCACCTGGGCGAGGCCTTGCCGGAGGCCCGCTTGGCGGCCATGGCGGAGGAAGTCCAGCAGGCCCTGGCGGCGGCCTGGGAGGAAGTCCCCTTAGTCGACGAAGAGATGGGCTACACGGCGTCCCTGGAGCTCCTGGACGTGTGCCTCATCGACCGACTCCTCAACGAGGGTTACGACATCCGAGTCTACCGGAGCAGAGAGCCGGTCCGGCCTCGGGGCGTCCTGGAGCGAAAGTACCTGGAATGCCTACGGAAGCCGTAGGGACCGGGGCGGCGGTCGACCTGCGGGGGAGCCTTCCCGCCGGGCATGCCTGAGGGCGTCGCACCTCTCTGCCCATCTGCCGAGCGGTGATGTGTCCAAAAGGAGGATTCGTCATGCACCGATCTGTCCTGCGGGCCGTCCTTTTCTTGGGCGCCGTCGCTCTATGGTGGGTCGCTTACACCTTACCCTTTTGGGAGGTGACGGTCCGGGCCCCCCAGTATCCCATGGGGCTTCGAGTCACCGTCTACCTCCATCGGGTCGAAGGCGACGTCTGGGAAATCAACCTCCTGAATCATTACATCGGGATGGGCCGTGTCGACCAGGCGGCCGAATTCGAACGGCAGTATGCGTGGCTCGGCCTCTTGGCCCTGAGTCTCCTCGGTCTGACGGCCCTCGGGCCTTTCCGACTGGTCCGGTGGCTGGCCCTCGGGGGGGCCTGGGCCTTCCCGGTCGTGTTCCTGGGAGACCTCTACTACTGGCTGTATCAGTACGGCCACCGACTAGACCCCCATGCACCGATTCGGATTCGGCCCTTCACGCCGCCGCTTTGGGGGACAGGCCAGATCGCTCAGTTTCAGGCCGTGGCCAGTCTGGAGGTCGGCTTCTGGGTCGTCCTGGCGGCGGCCCTGTCGGTCACGATAGGTTCCTTCCTTCGGGGTCAGGCCCGATCGGTTCGGGTCCCCCTCACGGCTTCGGTCTTCATCCGGGAAGGCGTGCGATGAAGGTAGGAATCGGTTCCTGTCGTGCCGTCCCGTCATTCACGACAAAGCCCAATGGGCTTATGTGGGGCCTGGGATGGATCGTGGCCCTCAGCGTCGGTATGTCCGCAGAAGCCGCAGACCTCCAGGCCCGCATCCGTGCGACGCCGCCCGGGGGGACCCTGCGCGTGCCGGCCGGCCGGTACGCCGGTCCGATCTGGCTCGACCGGTCCATTCGCCTCATCGGGGAGGGATGGCCCGTCCTCGAGGCCGGCGGTCGGGGGGCCGTCGTGTGGATTCAGGCCGACGACGTGACCCTCGAGGGCTTCGTCATCCGGGGGAGCGGAGAGTCCTTAACGGACGAGGACGCCGGTGTTCGGGTCGAAAATGCCCGGCGGGTCCGTATCGTCGGGAACCGTCTGGAGGACGTCCTCTTCGGGATATACTTGAAGAACGTACATGACAGTGCGATCACGGCCAACACCATCGTCGGCAAGGACCTCCCCCTGGGCCGTCGGGGGGACGGCATCCGCCTGTGGTGGTCCCACGACAACGTCATCCGGGGGAACGTCGTGGCCCATTCCCGGGACGTCATCGCCTGGTTCTCCCGGAACAATCGCTTCGAGGCCAATACCGTCACGGACAGCCGGTATGGCCTCCACTTCATGTACGCCCAGGACGCCGACGTCCGGCAGAATCGGTTCGAGCGCAACTCGACGGGCATCGTCGTCATGTACTCCGAACGGGTCCGCCTCGTCGAAAACGACATCGCCCGGCACGACGGGCCCTCGGCCGTCGGCATCCTCTTGAAGGATTCGGACGACATCGAGGTCCTCCGCAATCGCATCGTCTGGAACAAGGCCGGTATCTTCTGGGACGACAGCCCGGCCCGGACGGACGCCTGGAATGAGGTCCGGGAGAACCTGCTCCTGTGGAACGTCGTCGCCTTCGTGTTTCAGCCCAATGTCCGGCAGAATCGAATCGCTCACAACTTCATCGTTGAGAATCTGCAGTCCGTCGAGATCCCCGGCGGCGGGACCCTGACAGGCAACGAGTGGACCCGGGACGGCCGGGGCAATTTCTGGAGCGACTACGTCGGCTACGACCTCCAGGGGGACGGCGTCGGCGACGTACCGTACCGGGCGGAGGCCGTGCTGGACCGGCTCACGGACCGCTACCCCCAGCTTCGTCTCCTGGCCTGGAGTCCGGCGGGTCTGGTCCTCGAGGGGGTCGGTCGGCTCCTGCCGGTGTTTCCGACCCGGCCCCGTATCGAGGATCCCCGACCCCTGACGGACCTGCCGGCGACGTTCCGGCCCGTCTTTCCGCAGGAGGGCGACGGGCCGGTCGTTTGGGGCCTGGGCGGCCTGGCCCTGGTCCTCCTGGGCGGCCTGTTGATAAAGGCCGTAAGGCCATGAGGTAGTAAGGGATGCGGCGGCAGAAACTCTTGGACCTATTTCCCTTACTGCCTCATTGCCCTACTGTCCTAAAGAGGGTTACGAATATGAGGGCATTCATCGTCGAGGCGGAGATTCGGCGTGTCGTCTTAGGTGGTCGGGTCGTCCTTCGGGACGTCAACCTGAAGGTCCGACCCGGCGAGACCGTCGTCATCGGGGGACCCAACGGAGCCGGGAAGACCTCTTTGCTCCGGGCTATCTTAGGCCTCGTCCCGATGGAGGGGACCGCCCGCATCGGGGGTCACGACGTGCACCGGGACCACCGAGCGGCGATGGCCCGGGTCGGCTACGTGCCTCAGGCGCCGGCCCTGTTCCCCGAGATGACCGTCGGGGAGCACTTCCGGCTGTTGGCCGCCCTGCGGGGCTTGAGTCCGGCCGGCCTCGCGGAGGCCGTCCAGGCCTTTGGCGTCTCGGCTTACCTCGAGGCTTATCCGGGGACGCTGTCGGGCGGATGGCTCCAGCGAGTTTCCCTGGCCCTGGCCCTGCTGGGTGACCCGCCGGTCTTGGTCTTAGACGAGCCGACGGCCCACATAGACCGGACCACGCGGGACCTGCTTCGGGAAGTCCTGCGGCAAAAGCAGGCCCAGGGCGTCACGGTCCTGATGACGACCCACCGGTTGGAGGACGACATCGTGGAAGCAGACCGGACTCTATGGCTGGAAGACGGACGCCTGGCCTCGGAGGCCTTCGAGCCCCGGTGGGTTCGTCTGAAAGCCTGGGTCCTCCGGCGGCCCGACGAAGATTGGGTCCGGCATCTGCCTCCAGACTGGCAGGTCCTGCGCCTCGCTCCCGACGGCTTCGGGGATTCGACGTGCGTCGTCCTGCGGGGACCGTGGGCGAGTCGATGGGAAGCGGTCCAGACCCTGCAGGCCGGCGGGAACGCCGTGATCCGGATCGACTGGATGTCCGACCAAGAAGGGGAGGCGTGAGCCATGCGGTGGACGGTGCTCCGGTGGATCGCCTGGAAGGAAGCCTGCCAGCTTCTTCGTCAGCGATGGGTTCCGGTCGGGTACGCCGTCCTGTTTGGCCTGGGCCTGCTCCTGTGGAATGCCCGTCTGTTCCCCGTCGGGTGGTTCGGTCCTCACCGAGTGGCCATCGCCTACTTCCAACTCTTGGCTTTCGGCCTCCCCTGGCTCGGCCTCCTGGCCGGTGCCCAGGCCATCGCCCCCGAACGGGAGACCGGTCGCCTGGCCTATCTGCTGACCCAGCCGGTCGAGCCCTCCGAGGTCTTCTGGGGGAAGGCCTTGGGTCGGTTCGGCCTCCTGGCCGGCCTGTTCCTGGTCGGTCAGGGCGTCACGGCCCTGGCTTTCCTGCGGCACGGCGGTGGGAGCGTGGGGATGTATGGCCTGTTCACGGTCGCCGGCCTGGGCTTGACGCTCCTGTCCCTGGGCCTCGGGATGGCCATCTCGGCGTGGTCGCCGACCCAGGCTCGGGCGACCGGCGCGGCCCTGGGCCTCGGCCTGATGTTCCTGCTCGTCTCGGACCTGGTCCTCCTGACGGCGGCCCTGTTTCTACGGCTGTCAGCCCCGACTCTCTTTTTCCTGACGGCGCTGAACCCGGTCCAGAGCTTTCGGGTCCTGGCCCTTTCGACGCTGACCGACCGGCTCGACATCCTGGGACCGACCGTGGGGTGGGCCCTGGCCCGCCTCGGGCTTTCGGGCCTACGGCTCCTCCTGACGGGAAGCCTGCTTGCATGGACCGGGACGGCCTGGTTCTTCGGCCGGGTCGGCTTCGGGTTCGGCGATCGACCGGCCTGGCACCTCAAGCCCTCGGCTGAAGTCTCGGGAGCCGAGACATGAGATGACGGAATGACGTGACGACCGGAGATGGTCTATGACGCCTGGCCCGATCCCACGATCTGCATCCCCCATCTCGAAGTCGGGGTGGGGCCTCCTCCTGACTGCCGTCGTCCTCGTCGCCGGGGGCGTCGGCTGCCAAGCACCCTCGGGTCCGGTCGACATCCAGTGGGGGGCTGAGACCTGCGACCACTGCCGGATGCTCATCACGGACCCTCGGTTTGCCGGCCAGTACCGCCTGCACGACGGGACGGTCCGGAAGTTCGATGACATCGTGTGCCTGGTCCGGTCTTACCGGCGAGAGGCCGCCCACGTCGTCGGCGCTTGGGTCATGGACGAGACAGGCCGCTGGACGCCCGTCCAGGAGGCCTGGTACCTCCGGAGCGACCGCTGGCAGGGTCCCATGGGCGGACCCTGGCGGGCCTTCCGAACGCCGCCCGGGTCGGACGGCTCAGACCGGCCCGTCCGATGGGAAGACCTCATCAGGACCGCAGACCATGGACCATAGACCACAGACCATAGACCATGGACCACAGACCTTAGACCCCCTGGGCCCAAGCCGGTCTATGGTCGATGGTCGGATTTATGAGATCCCTTGTAAGGGAGGTCTCCGATGAACGGAAAAGTCCTGGTAGCCATGACGTGCTTTCTCCTGGCCCTGGCCTCCGTCGGTTTAGGGGCCGACCTGAAGGGCCGGGTCCTCGACAAAGACGGGAAGCCCCTGGCCGATGCCGTCGTGTACTTGACGTCAAAAAATCCGACGCCGGTCCCGCCGCCGTCGAAGCCGGCCGTGATCGACCAGGTCGAGATGACGTTCACCCCCCACGTCCTACCCGTCGTCGTCGGGACGACCGTCGAATTCCTGAACTCGGAAAAGGCGGTCATCCGGCATAACGTCTTCAGCCCCACGCCGTGCGCCGACCGCTTCAACCTGGGGTACTTCCTGCCGGGTCAGAAGGCCAGCGTGACCTTCAAGAAGCCCTGTCGGGCACTCATCCTATGCGCGACTCATCAGGAGATGAAGGCCTGGGTCGTCGTCCTGGAGACGCCCTACTTTGCCAAGACGGATGCCCAAGGTACCTACAGCCTGTCGGTCCCGCCCGGGGAGTACACGCTGGCCGTATGGCACGAGACCCGGAAGACGGAACACACCCAGCCCCTGAAGGTCTCGGCGAACCAGACCCTGGACATCCGCCTGCCCTGAGACGGGATATTCCCGCCGTCCCGGCGGGACGTTGGGATGGCGTGACGAGACGATTTCGTCACGCCTCCCTTCAGGGCCTTGTCATGCCGCCGCGTCGCTACGGGGTTGCGGACCTGTCAGAGCAGGCTCAGGTATACGCTGGCGAGGGCCAGATAGGCTAACCAAGAGAAGCACAGCGCCACGGCGCCGACCGGACGCGGTCGGACGGCCTCCGGTAAGAAGCGGGGGAGCCACGCATAATTCAAGACCAGCAGGGCCCCCGTGAAGATGACCGTCCCGAGGAAGCCCAGGACGGCGCTGAGGAGGATGAGGGCCGCCGGACTGGCAAAGTGCATCGTGACGACGGTGACCCCCGTCAGGGCGACGACGATGCCGTAGTACCAGGTCCGGGGATGCCACCGCCGGGCTCCCGGAAAGTAACTCAGGACGAAGTCCGTGTGGACCCGGCTCACGGCGTCCAGCGTCGTCAGCCACGTGTCCGACAGAAAGCCGGCCGCCACGACGGCAAAGAGGAGTCGGCCCCAGGGGCCCCAGACGACTTCAAAGAAGCGCATCTGATGCACGACCAGCTCCCATTCCTGGGGGACCAGCCCCTTGGGGTAGAGCAGGGCAAAGGCCAGAAAGCACGTCATCAACGTCGTCAGGATGTTCCCCCCGATGCCGATGGTGCTGTCCGCGCACAAAAAGGCCCGCCAGGCCCGCCAGTGGACTTTCGTGGCCCCATGCTCTTCCGGCACGGCCCCGCCCAGGGGGATGGCCTCCGGTCGGCCGGTGATCGGACTCGTGATGTGGCCCATGTGGGCCGCCATGCCGGCCCCCTTTTCCCGGAGCCAGTACGAGTAAAACAGGGTCCAGAAGCCCCCCAGGCCGGCAAAGGTGATGGCCGTCAGCAGGGGCGTGGCGTCCCGCGGGTCCCACGGGCGGGGGAGAGACGCAAAGGGCGGAAAGGCCGGCCAGACCAGGCCCCGTAGGAATTCGGGCAGAGACCGGAGGACCTCCGGCCGGCTACAGGCCGTCAGGAGTCCCACGAAGGTCACGACCGCCACGAGCCACATGAGCCGCTCGATCAGCCGATACGCGACGGGGCTGACCAAGAGGGCCGGAAAGAGGACGCCGATGGTCAGCCACGACCAGAAAAGGGTCTTCGCCGGTTGACTCCAGCCGACCGGAAAGTCGATCAGGGCCGCCAGGCCCGTGCTCCCGGCCGTCACGAAGGCCCCAAACCAGAGGAACTGGACCGTCATCAGAAGCCACAGGCCTAAGGCAAACCACCGATTCAGCCGGATGAAGCCCTGCCAGATGCTCTCGCCGGTCAGGAGTGTATAACGGCCGATGGCGTAGTTCAGGGGGAACTGCAGGAGACACGCCGGGACGAGCAAAAACAGAAAAGCCGTCCCGTACTTGGCGACCAGCCGGGGCCACCAGATGAGCTCCCCGCTCCCCTGGGCCAACGCCAGCCACACCACGCCCGGCCCCAGCATGACCCACCAGCCCCGAAAGGCCGGGAGCGGCTTGCGTTCGTATCCAGGCAGACGACCCCATGCGGCTTTTTCTCGCGGCATAGACACGGTCCGCTCTGCTCCTGAAAGGCCGCAAGATACCGAATGCGGGCGCGAGATGCAAACCCGACGGGTGTTGACCCATCATCTGTTTTTACGACGGCTCTGCCACCATAGGACCGATGGGCCGGTCGGGCGACGGGCGTCTATCCTCGGAACACCGGTCTTCATGCCGGTGTCATCTTAGAGAACCGCCAGTTATGGCGGTGTCTTCCCGATAGAGCCAGCCGTGATGCGGGCGTCTCGTCACTTCTAATGGGCATATGACCCGTGTCGGGTCTCGTCTCACCGTCTGGGAGTCTGTAAAATCGTATGGAGTCCTTCACTCCGTCGACAGCGCGGTGCGGCCCATGAAAAGGCCGATGAGGCGCCATGCTTACGAGCTCAACGACTCTGTTCGGGGGGTGCGGGGGAGGCCGAGGTCATGGTCTCGGTCGGCGTGCCGCGGGAGTTCGATGAGGGCCGGATGACCGAGCGGCGGGTCGTCCTGACGCCGGCGGGCGTCCGGGAGCTGACGGCCCTGGGGGCGACCGTCCTCGTCGAGTCGGGGGCCGGTCGGATGGCCGGCTTCAGCGACGACGAGTATCGGCAGGCGGGGGCCCACGTCGTATATGACCGGACAGAGGTCTATCAGCGGTCGGACCTCGTCGTGCGGGTCGCCCGTCCGCAAGCGGGCGAGTACGACCTGTTTCGAGAGGGGCAGGCCCTGCTGGCCTTTCTCCACCTGGCCGTGGCGCCGACGGATTTCTTAGAAGTGCTGGCCGCCCGGCGGGTCACGGCCATCGGCTACGAGGTCATCCAGACGCCCGAGGGGGACCTTCCAGTCTTGAAGCCCATGAGCCGCATCGCCGGCCTCATGGCCTATCAAATTGCGGCCCGCCTTCTGGAGGCCGGAGTCCCGGGGGGCCGGGGGATTCTCATCCCGGGCCTGCCGGGGATTCCCCCGGCGGAAGTCGTCATCATCGGGGCCGGGAATCTGGGGTCGACGGCGGCCCTGCTGTTTCATCGGGTCGGGGCCAACGTGTACGTGATGGACAAGGACTTCCAGAAGCTCGAGCGGCTGTATCAACTGAGTCATGGCGGGGTCGTGACGGTCCTCATCTCCCAGCATTACCTCGCGAAGATGATTCCCTTTGCCGATATTCTCATCACGGCCGTCCTCGAGCCGGGGGCCCGGGCGCCTGTCATCGTGACCGAGGCCATGGTCCGTCGGATGAAGCCGGGGGCTGTGATCCTCGATTTTTCTATCGACCAGGGCGGGGCCGTCGAGACGTCCCGGCTGACGCCGGGCTTCGAGCACGTCTATCAGGTCCATGGCGTGATCCACTTCTGCGTCCCCAACGTGCCGGCCTATGTCCCCCGGACGGCGAGCTACGCCCTGACGACGGCGCTCCTACCGTATCTTCGGGAACTGGTCCAGAGACCGTTGGAGGAGGCTCTACGGGCGTCCTTCGACCTGCGCCGGGGTGTCTACGTGTACCAGGGCGTCTTCGTGGGACCCGTCGAGCCGCCGCCGAACGTGCCGACCGACCGACTGGAACGACTCTTGGAGCTGGAAGGATGAGCTGGGCCTCGATCTACCGGAGTCGGCTTCGGTCTGCGGAAGAGGCCGTGGCCCTCGTCCAGAGCGGCCATCGGGTTTACGTAGCCGGCAACGGGGCGGCACCCTTTGCGCTCCTGCGGGCGTTGGCGACGCGGGCCTCGGAACTCCACGACGTGGAGCTCATCCACGGACCCATCTTTGGAGAGAATCCCCTGTCCCGACCGGGCATGGAGGAGCATTTTCGTCTCAACACCTTCTTCGTCGGGAGCGCCGACCGGGAGGCCGTCAATAGCGGTCGGGCCGACTACATCCCCATCCACCTCCATCAGATTCCGCGACTCTTCAAGTCCGGCCAGATTCCCATCGACGTGGCCCTCATCCACACGTCGCCGCCGGATGAGCACGGATTTCTGAGCTACGGGGTCGAATGCCTGATGACGAAGGCGGCGGCCGAGTGCGCCCGGTTCGTCGTCGCTCAGGTGAATCCCCGGATGCCCCGGACGCTGGGGGACGTCTTCATTCACGTGTCTCGGGTCAGCGTCCTCGTGGAGGTCGACGAGCTTCTGCCCGAGTTGGAACGCCGACCGGCGACGGACGTGGAGCTTCGCATCGGCCGCTACGTGGCAGAGCTTGTGGACGACGGCGACACCCTCCAGGTGGGCATCGGCGGGATCCCCGACGCCGTCCTGGCGCACTTGAAGGACCACCGGGACCTCGGCGTGCACTCGGAGATGGTCTCCGACGGGATCATGGAACTCCTGGAGGCGGGCGTCATCACGGGCGCCCGCAAGACGCTCCATACCGGGAAGGTCGTCGCCTCTTTCATCCTGAGCTCCCAGGCGATGTACGCTTACGTCCACAACAATCCCGTCTTTGAGTTCCACCCCTGTGATTACACGAACGACCCCTTCATCATCGCCCGGAACGACCGGATGGTCGCCATCAATTCGGCCCTCGAGGTCGACCTCACGGGTCAGGTGTGTGCCGATTCATTAGGAACTTACATTTACAGTGGCTTCGGGGGTCAGGTCGACTTCATCCGGGGGGCCGCCGCCGCCCGGGGCGGGAAGCCCATCATCGCCCTGCCGTCGACGGCCAAGGGGGGCACCATCTCCCGTATCGTGCCCCTTTTGAAACCCGGGGCCGGCGTCGTGACGACCCGAGCGGACGTGCACTACGTCGTGACCGAGTATGGCGTGGCCTACCTCTTTGGGAAGAACCTCCGTCAGCGGGCCGAGGCCCTCATCGCCATCGCCCATCCGGCCTTCCGGGAGGAGTTGGAACGGGCGGCCTACGAGCGGGGCCTCCTGCGGGCTCGGTGTTAGGCGTTGGGGCTTGGGTCTCTTCAAGAACCCAAGCCCCAACACCCAGGACCGAGCGAAGGAGGCCTTATTATGACCACTACTCGCGATGAAGCCTTACGGTATCATCGGGAGCCCCGCCCCGGGAAGCTGGAGGTCCGGGTGACCAAGCCGTGTGCGACCCAGCGGGACCTCTCGCTGGCCTACACGCCCGGCGTGGCCGAGCCCTGTTTGGTCATCCAGCAGGACCCGGCGGCGGCGTATGACTATACGATTAAAGGCAACCTCGTCGCCGTCATCACGAACGGCACGGCCGTCCTCGGCCTCGGCGACATCGGGGCCCTGGCCGGCAAACCCGTCATGGAGGGCAAGTGCGTCCTGTTCAAGCGGTTTGCTTACGTCGACGCCATCGACATCGAGGTCGATACCCACGACCCCGACGAGTTCATCACGATCGTGGACCGAATCGCCGCCACCTTTGGGGGCATCAACCTCGAAGACATCAAGGCGCCGGAGTGTTTCTACATCGAGGAGCGCTTGGCCGAGCGGCTGGACATTCCCGTTTTCCACGACGATCAGCACGGCACGGCCATCATCTCGGGGGCGGCCTTGTTAAATGCGCTGGAGCTGGTCGGCAAGCGCATCGAGGACGTCCGGGTCGTCATCAACGGCGCCGGCGCCTCGGCCATCGCTTGCGCTCGCTACTACGTCCGTCTGGGCGTGCGCAAGTCGAACATCCTCATGTTCGACAGCAAGGGCGTCCTCCACGTCGACCGTACGGACCTGAACCCGTACAAACGGGAGTTCGCCGTCGAGACCCGCGTCCGGACCCTGGCCGAGGCCCTGGAGGGCGCCGACATGTTCCTGGGCCTTTCGGTCGGCCACGTCGTCACCGGCGACATGATCCGCCGCATGGCCGCCCGGCCCATCATCTTTGCCCTCGCCAATCCCATCCCCGAGATCCCTTACGAGGAGGCCAAAGCTGCCCGGCCGGACGCCATCGTGGCGACTGGGCGTTCGGACTACCCCAATCAGGTCAACAACGTCCTCGGCTTCCCCTTCATCTTCCGGGGTGCCCTCGACGTACGGGCCCGCAAGATCACCGAGGAGATGAAACTGGCCGCCACGTATGCCCTGGCCGCCCTGGCCCGAGAACCCGTCCCCGACTACGTCATGCGAGCCTACGGTGTCACCCGTCTGGAGTTCGGCCCCGAGTACCTCATCCCCAAGCCCCTGGACCCCCGCGTGCTTTACTGGGAAGCGCCCGCCGTGGCGAAGGCCGCCATCGAGTCCGGCGTCGCTCGGCGGGTCATCGACATCGACCGTTACACGGAATCCCTGCGGGAGCAGGTCGAGTTCGGCGGCCACGCCGCTTACATCATCATGCAGTCGGCCCGCCGGGAGCCCAAGCGTATCGTCTACCCCGAGGGCGAGGACGAACGCATCATCCGGGCCGCCTTCCAGGCCCACTATGAGGGTCTGGCCGAGCCTATCTTGCTGGGTCGTCGAGAGCTCATCGAGCCCGTCCTGAACCGGATCGGAGCCGCCTCGTTCCGGCCCGTCATCGTCGACCCCGTGACGGACCCCCGTCGGGAGGCCTACGCCCAGCGGCTCTTTGAACTCCGCCAACGGAAGGGCATGGTCTACTACCATGCCTATCACGCCGTGGCCCATCCGAACGTGTTCGGGGCCATGATGGTCCTCATGGGCGACGCCGACGGGATGTTGACGGGCCTGACGTCTGAGTTCGACGACGCCATCCGGCCGATCCTGCAGATCATCCGGACCGACCCGGATGTCCCGGCGACCGGCCTCCACATCGTCGACCTCCGGGGGAGCATCTACTTCATGGCCGACACGTCGGTGAATATCGACCCGACGGCTGAGCAGTTGGCCCAAATCGCTTGGCTGACGGTGCAGTTCGTCCGGGAATTGGGTATCGAGCCGCGGGTCGCTTTCCTGTCGTTCTCTAACTTCGGGGCCGTGCGAAGGCCCGAGGTCGAGAAGGTCGCCCGGGCCGTCGAGCTCTTCCGCCAGGTCGCACCCGACGTGATGGCCGACGGGGAGATGCAGGCCGACGTGGCCTTGGACCCCCACATTATGGAAGAGTTCTACCCCTTCAGCCGCCTGAAAGGCCGGGCCAACGTCCTCATCTTTCCCGACCTCAATGCGGCCAACATCGGGTACAAGCTGATCCAGAAGCTCAGCGAGGCGGCCGTCCTGGGACCCGTCTTGCTGGGTCCCCGACGGGCGGCCCATGCGCTCCCCCGGTCGGCCACGGTCGAGGACATCGTCCGCATGACGGCCCTCGTCGTCATGGACGCCCAACGGAAGGCCAACGACCGCCGGCGACGTTGACGAGGCGACGTACCGCCGGGCGAGACGTCCCATGGGCCGCAGGGTGCCTTCGTCCCCATGAAGACGCTTCGTTTCCGACATATGGCCCGGCGATCTCGATTTTTCAAGCTTCCTCCGGATGACCCGGCCATGACGGGCGGTGCATGAGGAGGACACCCGCATGACGGCCGGTGTGCCGAGGATAGACGCCCGTCGCCCGACCGGCCCATCTGCCAACTGCCCACCTGCCGACTGCCTGAAACATCATGCTTTCGTGGAGGTGCCCTTTCCACTCTCCATCTCACTTCTCACCTCCCGAACCGCTCTGTTATCCCTTGATGGCATACCGGCCTGTCAGTTCCTTTGTTCCCCTCGTCAGCCACCCCGCGTCTCCGTCCCTGTCTGTCGTAACGGTCTGCTTGACGGCGACGTATTATTCCTTCGAGCAGTAAAGCCTGCATCGGGGGCTGAGCCGACGGCCCCCAAAATTGAACACTGAAGGAAACGGAGGATAAGACATGAAAAGCCTATGGAGTCTCGTCGCCTTGATAGGCCTAAGCCTTCTCACCGCTCCGACCCAGGCCTGGGCCCAGGGCCCGACTGTACCTGAGGCCCTGCAGGTTATCCTGCGGCTCGAAGGTCGATGGGTCGCCTCGGCGACTTGGCAGACGAACGGAAGATCTTATATGGGTCAGTCCGTATTCCATTTCCGAAAGACGGCCGACGGCTTGGGTCTTACCATGGACGAATCGGCCGACGTTCCCGCCCTCGGGCGCATCTCGGGAGCCAACCTGATCGGTTACGACCCCTCGGACGGGCGGCTTCATTGGTTCACGGTCGATAATTCAGGTATGTCTCACCATCGCGTGGGTGAGCTGGTAGACCGGGACCATCTCCGCCTCGTCCACGAAGGCTATCAGGACGGAAAGCCCTACCGCGAGGAGTTCGATATCCGGTGGGAGAGTCCCGACCGATTCTACGCCAAACGGGTCAGCACGCTGGATGGCCAGGTCACAGGTGTCTTTGAGGGCACATTCCTTCGGCAGGGGGCCCGCTGTACCTATGCGCCGCCCACGCCCTTGGGTGTCCAGGTCGGGGTATGCCAAATCGTAGAAGAGAGCGCCCTTGCCGGGACGCCGCGGGGTGGTTGTGGGGCCTTCCCCCTGAGCGTCAACATCGGGCCGTGCCGTTAAACGGTACCGGAGTCCGATGCATAGGGGCGATACCCGTCGCGTCCCTGCCGTGACGGCGTGGATAGAGCCGATGCGGCTCGAGGCGTCGGCCCGGCCGGGTCACAAAATCCCTGACCCGTTCGATAATCCTGTGAACAGCCCCTTCAGACCGGGCTGAAAGGCTGGGATAGCCCGGCGGACCGACGTCGAGGCCGCTTTCTATGATATGGACCTCCTGGGATCTGCGCCGATGGCTCGGCTGGGCTCTGGGGGGCCTGCTGGGCCTCGGGGGCGTCCCCGGATGGCCCCAGCAGGTGCCGTTTCGGAATTACACGGCTCGGGACGGTCTTCCCCGGAACACCGTCCGGACCGTCTACCAGGACCGACAGGGCTTCCTGTGGTTGGGCACCCCGTCCGGCCTTTCCCGCTACGACGGGGCGACCTTCGTCCACTTTACGACGAAAGACGGCCTGCCCGACGACTCCATCAACCGAGTCCTGGAAGACTCGGCCGGGCGCCTCTGGATCGCCACCAACTTCAACGGCCTGAGCCGATACCGGCCGGGTACCTTTCACAACCATGCCGTCATCCCGAACCGGTCCCGCGCCCCCGAAAACCGGGTCAACGCCGCTTTCGGATTCCGGGACGGGTCGCTCTGGGTCGGGACCGACGGCGGCCTCTTCCGATGGGCCGGGGCCCGATTTGTCCCGGTCGTGGCCGAGGGCTACCCGTGGCGGACCCCCGTCCTGGCGATCATGGCCGACCGCCGTCAGGACGTGTGGGTCGGGACGGAATTCGGGCTCTACCGTCTGCGGCGGGACGCCGGGGGCCGATGGGTCGCCATCGGCCGATGGGATGACGTCGAGGTATACTGTCTGGCCGAAGACCCCGACGGGAACGTCTGGGTCGGGACCCGCCAGGGCCTAAAGCGCATTCGACCACCGACCTGGGAATGGGCCCGGCTCCCGGCTGGCCTGGCTTTTCTGGCCGACAAGTGGATTCGGGCCTTCTGGGTCGATTCGGCGGGGGACCTGTGGATCGGTACGAACGGCTACGGCGTCTGGGCCCTCCGGCGAGACGGCTCCGTCGTTCATTACACGGCGGCCCACGGGCTGGCCGGGAACGACGTCCTCGACGTCTTTCAAGACCGGGAAGGCAACCTGTGGTTTGCGACGACGGTCGGCCTCAGCAAGCTTAGGGCCGACCACATCGTCAACTACACGGTCGCCGACGGCCTCCCGGACCATTCGGTGAACGCCGTCCTGCAAGACGGGCCGGAAGCCTTCTGGTTCGGCACGAGGTTGGGCCTCGCGAAATGGGCCGGGGGCCGCATCGTCCGATACACCGCCGCCGATGGACTGGCCGACGATTACGTCCTCGCCCTTGGAAAAGACGGGGCGGGCGCCGTGTGGGTCGGGACGGAGACCGGCATAAGCCGGGTCGTGCCGACTGACCGGGGCGAACGGTTCGTGACGTATCGGGAGAAGGACGGCTGGATCGGGCGGCGGGCGCGGGTCCTCTATCGGGACGACGGGGGCGACCTCTGGGTCGGGCACGAGCTCGGCGTGAGCTGGGTCTCGCATCGCGGTCGGCTCGTGAACTTTCCCGTGCGTGTAGAAGCCCCAAGGGCCCTGGTGACGGCCATCGTCCGGGACGGCGGAGGCGACCTCTGGGTCGGCTTCTTTGAGGGTGGCCTCGTCCGCCTCTCGGTCCGGACCGATGACGCCGGCCGCCCCGTCCTGACCGAGGTCGCCCGTTACGGAAGGGCCGACGGGATGGCCGACGACCACATCCGGGCCGCCGGGAAGGACCAGGCCGGCCATCTCTGGTTCGGGACGCGCTTCGGCGGTGTCAGCGAGTTCATCGTAGAGGGATCAGCCGTCCGGGCGATTCGCAACTACACGACCGCTCAGGGCCTCTCCAGCGATTGGGTCAGTTGCATCCTCCAAGACCGGCAGGGACGACTCTGGTTCGGGACCGACCGGGGGGTCGACCGACTGCGACTGGGTCCAGACGGTCAGGTCGTATGGGAACGGCTAACCCCCCGGGAGGGTTTGGCCGGAGACGGCGTGCTGGCGTGCTATGAGGACATCGAGGGAGACCTCTGGTTCGGCACGGAAAACGGCGTGACCCATTACCGGCCAGACTTCCACCTGCCAGCGCCTCCACCGCCGGTCTACATCACGCAGTTCCAGGTCTTCGGACGCCCGGAGCCGATGGCCCTGCGGCAGGGTCGGGCAGACCTCGGGTATTCTCAGCATTCGGTCGCCTTCGAGTTCGTCGGCATCAGTCTAGAGGACGAGACGCGCGTCCGGTATCGTTACATGCTGGTCGGCCTCGATAAGGAGTGGAGCGGCATCACCGACCGGCGGTACGTGAACTTCACCCACCTCCCGCCGGGTCGGTACGTCTTCAAGGTCCACGCCCAGAACGCCGACGGCGTATGGAGCGAAACCCCGGCCGTCTTCGAGTTCCGTATCGCCGCGCCTTTCTGGCAGACTGCCTGGTTCATCGCCCTGGTCATCATCGGGTTGACGGGCCTCCTGACGGCCGTCCACCACCGCCGAGTCCGGCGCGTCCTCGAAATGGAACGGCTCCGGACCCGCATCGCCACGGACCTCCACGACGACCTCGGGTCGACCTTAGGGAGCATCTCGGTCTTTGCCGAGATGGCTTACCGGGAGACGGCCGGCTGGTCCCCTAAGGCGGGCTCCCTCATCCGCCGCATCGGCGAGAACGCCCGGGCCATGCTGGAAACGCTGGAGGACATCGTCTGGACGATGAACCCCGAGCACGACCGGCTGGACGATGTCCTCGAGCGGATTCGAGAATTCGCCGTCGAAGTCTTCGAGGCCCGTTCCATCGAGCTGGAGCTGGACTTGCCTGATGCCGACGCCGGCCGTCGCCTGCGCTTGCCGATGGAGCTCCGGCGAGACTTCTACCTCATTTTCAAGGAGACCGTCCATAACGTCGTGCGCCACGCCCGATGCCAGAAAGCTCGCGTGACCGTGCGGGTTCAGGATCATGTCTTACGGCTCACGGTCCAGGACGACGGCGTCGGGTTCGATACGACGGCGGCCGCCGCCGGCGACGGCCTCCGAAACATGGAACGGCGGGCCCGGGCCATCGGCGGGATACTCCATGTCGTTTCTCAGCCTGGGCAGGGGACGACCGTCACGCTGGAGGTCCCGGTCCCATAAAGGGGGGAGGGAAGGCACCCAAGCCGGATATATCTTGCAGGATGCAAGATGGAACTCAGGTAAAGGTATGACCATTCGGGTCATCGTCGTCGAAGACCATGCCGAATTCCGGGAGAGTCTGTCCCAGCTCATCCAGGAGACGCCCGGCCTCCGGTGCGTCGGGGTCTTCCCCGACTGCGAGGGGATCGTGGAGAAAGTCCGGCGGACGGCGCCCGACGTGGTCCTGATGGACATCGGCCTGCCGGGCCTTTCGGGCATCGAGGGCGTCCGCCTCATCAAGGCTCATTTCCCGGAGGTCGAGATCCTGATGCTGACGGTCTACGAGGACGAGAAGGCCATCTTCGACTCCCTTTACGCCGGCGCCAGCGGGTACCTCCTGAAGAAGACGCCGCCGGCCCGTATCCTCCAGGCCATCCAGGAGATCCACGCCGGGGGCGCCCCGATGACGGCCCGGGTCGCCCGGCGGGTCCTGCAGTTTTTCCAGCAGAGCGCCACTCCTGCCATCCCCGAGGCCGACCTGACGCCCCGGGAGCGAGACGTCCTGACGGCCCTCGTCCAGGGAGAGGGTTACAAGCAAATCGCCCGGCGGTTCGGGATCAGCCTCGATACGGTCCGGTCCTATATCAAGCACATCTATGAAAAACTCCACGTCCACTCGAAGTCCCAGGCCGTCGCCAGGGCCCTGAAGGATCGGCTGGTCTGACAGGAGCGGGTCTCCGGTCCGGGGAAGGGCCGGGAGCCGCCCTTTCAGACTCTTGGGGACCCGGCCCCCGGACTCCCGATTTTGATGGGTGTCGAAGCGAACCATCCCACGTTCATGGGATAGTCCGTCGGCGGGGGCGGCCTAAGCTTGGGCCGAAGAAGGGGGCGTTTAGAGACGATTCACCGCGTCGCCCCCATGCCCGGACCTTACCGGGAAATCCCCCCTTGAACTCGTCTCAAAACTCCCAGGGTGTAAGGAGGATCCCATGCCCAATGTACCTACTTCACTCGGTCCGCTCCACGTAGACGAGACGGGCAGCGGTTCGCCGGTCGTGATGTGGCCGAGCTTGTTCTGCGACGGCACCTCGCTCCGCCCGCAGGCCGAAGAGTTGGCCCGCGATCACCGCGTGCTCGTGGTCGACCCGCCCGGCCACGGCAGGACGCCAGCACCGCCTGCTCGGTTCAGGCTGGAAGCCACGGCCGTCGCCCTCGGCGAGCTGATGGACACGTATCGTGCGCCCAGCGCCATCATCGTCGGCAACGCGTGGGGCGGTATGGTTGCCACACAGCTCGCGATTACCCAGCCGGACCGGATCGCCGCCCTCGTCCTCATGAACTGCCCGTTCCACGAGTGGGCCGGCATCAATCGGCTCAAGCTGCGTATGACCCACTGGCTGTTGGTCACGCTTGGCCCGCGCCGTATGGCGAACATGATATTTTCAACCATGGTCGCGCCCGAAACGCGTGCCGGTGCCCCAGATCGCTACCTGGAGGTCCAGCGCGCCATGCGCGCCGCCGAGCGCGCCGGCTTTGCGCGATGCGCCGCGAGCGCCATGTTCGATCGCCCCCAGCTCCGTCCGTCGCTATCCTCCGTCCGCGCGCCCACACTCGTGCTCGCCGGCGATTGCGATCCCCTCTATCCCGTCGAAGAAGCCCGCGCCGAGGCCGCCCTCATTCCAGGAGCGCGCTTCGAGATTATCGAGGGGACAGCTCACCTGTCCGGCTGGGAATCGCCGGAGCGAGTCAACGCGCTCATCCGCGCCTTCGTTGGAGGGCTCCCGGTGCCTGCACGCGCGCCGAAAGCACCGCAATGAGGTCGCGGCCTAACAACGCGCTCCAGCCGCCGCCTACGGCGGCGCGGCTAAGCTCGGTGCCGTTAGACCGCCACCTACCGAGGCCATGACGCCGCGGGAGGATAGTTAAACCTTCAATGTCGCTCGAAGGAGTGGCAACATGACAAAAATCGCAAAGAACACAGTTTGCATATGGTACGACGGCGAGGCTGAGGAGGCCGCACGCTTCTATGCCTCCGGTCTTTCCCGACAGTGAAGTGACGGCGGTGCACCGCGCCCCTGCCGACTACCCGTCCGGCAAAGCCGGCGATGTGCTGATGGTCCAGTTCACCGTCTGCGGC
>BEHN01000015.1 GCA_002898535.1 bacterium HR11 | reverse complement strand
GACGTTTGAGGAGCGGTACGTGACGTACGACCTGGCGCGGCAGATGGCGGGGGCGGTGGAGGTGCGGACGTCGCAGTTTGCCGAGCGGGTCGTGCGGAATATGGGGGGATAGTGTCGGGTGTTGGGCCTTGGGTCCAACCTAACAGAGCCGTTCGGTTGGTGAAAACCCGCATGAATTCGGCTTTTTCGACCCTTCGGGAAGGACGGTTTTCAAGCTTTGGCAGATAGGCAGTTCGGCAGATGGGCAGATGGTCCCAAAAGCCCTGGGGCTGATCCTTGCCCACCCGGCTTCTATCTGCCTATCTGCCGACCTGCCCATCGGCCGGATGCTTGAAAAATCGTGCTTCCCGGGCGTTGGGAAAGGTTGTTCTGACGCCATTCTCACGAACCGAACGGCTCTGCTAACACCCAATACTCGACATCCCATACTGATTTGTCCGGAGGTGGCCCATGACGGCGGTGTGCCCCGAATGCGAGGGTCCGATTCGACTGGCCGAGGACCTCATGGAGGGAGAGATCATCCCCTGCGGCGACTGTGGCGCCGAGCTCGAGGTCCTCTCGGTGAATCCCCTGAAGTTGGGCCTGGCGCCGGAGGTTCAGGAGGACTGGGGAGAGTAAGGTCCCGGGTGCCGGGCCCCGGGTCCACGGGGAAACTGAACGAGCGGGCCTGGGACTCATTGTCCGTGATCCTACCCGGGACCTGACACCCGGTACCCGGGACCCGATGGGACTGCCATGCAGATTGCCGTCCTGTGTTCGCAGATTCGGGTCGAGGAGAAGCTGATTTTTCAGACCTTTGAACGGCGGGGCGTCGCCGTCGAGCGGCTCGACCCCCGAACGCAGGCCTTTCGGCTGGACGACCGGACGGCGGCCTACGACGTGGTCCTGGACCGGTCCATCCGGTACAGTCACTCGCTTTACGCCCTCCATGTGCTGGAAAGCCGGGGCGTGCGGTGCGTCAACCGGGCCGCCGTCGTGGCGACCTGTGGGGACAAGGTCCTCACGAGCCTGGCGCTCCTGCGGGCGGGCGTCCCCACGCCGCCCACGGTCCTGGCCTTCACGCGAGAGGCGGCCCTGGCGGCCGTCGAAGAACTGGGCTATCCGGCCGTCGTCAAGCCCGTCGTCGGGTCGTGGGGGCGGCTCGTCGCTCGGGTCAACGACCGGGACGCCGCCGAGGCCGTCCTCGAGGACCGGGAAACGCTCGGCGACTGGCACCACCAGGTGTTCTACGTGCAGGCCTATGTCCCCAAGCCGGGCCGGGACATCCGGGCCTTCGTCGTCGGCGACGAGCCGATCTGCGCCATCTATCGGACGAGCGAACACTGGATCACGAATACGGCCCGCGGGGGCCGGGCGTCCCGCTGTCCCGTCGAGGGTCCCGTCGGGGACCTGGCCGTGCGGGCCGCCCAGGCCGTCGGCGGCGGCGTCCTGGCCGTGGACATCGTCGAGGCCCCGGACGGTCGGCTCCTCGTCTTGGAGGTCAACCACGCCATGGAGTTCCGCAACAGCATCGAGCCGACGGGCGTGGACATCCCGGGCCGCATCGTGGACTACGTCCTGCGGGTCGCTCGAGGAGAGGTCCCATGATCCGGGTCGCCATCGTCGGGGGTTCGGGCTACGTCGGCGGCGAGCTCCTGCGGATCCTGCTCCGGCATCCGCACGTCGAGGTCCGGCAGGTCACGTCCGAGCGACTGGCCGGTCAGTGGGTCCATCGGGCCCATCCTCACTTGCGGGGCTGGACGGACCTGCGGTTCGTGTCCTGGGAGCGGCTGGAGCCTTGCGACGTCCTGATTCTGGCCCTCCCTCACGGACGGGCCATGCGGTCCATCGACCGCTGGGCGCGCTTGGCGGACCGCATCATCGACTGTTCGGCCGACTTTCGGCTCCGGGACCCCGCCGTCTACGAACGCTGGTACGGCACGCCCCACCGGGCCCCGGCCTGGCTGGACCGTTTCGTGTACGGCCTCCCCGAGTTGAACCGGGAGGCGATCCGGAACGCCCGGTACGTGAGCGGCGTCGGCTGTAACGCCGTCGCTACGATCTTAGCCGTCTGGCCGCTCGTGCGGGCCGGGCTGATGGACTTCGAGCGAGGCCTCATCGCCGAGGTCAAAGCCGGTTCGTCGGAAGCGGGCCGCCAGGCCGGCCCGGCGAGTCACCATCCGGAGCGGAGCCGCTCGATTCGGTCGTACGCCCCCGTCGGCCACCGCCATACGGCCGAGGTCCAGATGGCCTTGGGTCTGGAAGCGGTCCACCTTTCGATGACGGCCGTCGAGACCGTCCGGGGCGTCTTGGCGACCTGTCACGTCTTTGCCCGGACGCCCGTTACAGAGCGGGACCTCTGGCGGGCCTACCGCCAGGCTTACGGCGGCGAACCCTTCGTGCGCATCGTCCACGAGCGGACGGGCCTGTACCGGCATCCGGACCCGAAGGTCCTCGTCGGGAGCAACTACGCCGACGTCGGATGGGCGCTGGACGAACCGACGGGCCGCATCGTGGCCTTTGGGGCCATCGACAACCTGATGAAAGGGGCGGCCGGGAACGCCGTCCAGTGCCTGAACCTCATGTGCGGGTTCGACGAGCGGACGGGCCTGGACGCTCCGGGCCTGTACCCGGTGTAAACGGGATTCGGGAGTTCGGGGATTCGGGAGTCCGGCCGGTTGGGCCGGTCGACCACTTTCATCCAAGCCCCGCTTGTTAGAGCGGGGTCCGGAGCTGTCCGGCCGTTCGGGAATTCGGGAGATCAGGGAAGCAGGGGGTCGGTCCCGACGTCCGGCGCACGCCGGCGTCCCCCGGATGAGCCGGCCGGCTCGCGGGCGTCCCCGTCGGCATTTCGTCCTGGCGTCGCCAGCAACGGCGGCCGTAGGGACGACGCCGGGGGCCGTTCTTACTTTCTACCTGCCGAACTCCCGAATTCCCGAACTGCCGAATTCCCGCTTCAGGAGCTTCGCCCATGAACGTCGTCAAGGTCGGAGGTTCGGCGGGCCTGAATCTGGAAGCCATCGCCGACGACGTGGCGGGCCTCTGGCGGGCGGGTCACCGGATGGTCCTCGTCCACGGGGGGTCCGACGAGACGAACCGTCTGGCCGAGCGGCTCGGGCAGACGCCCCGCTTTGTGACGTCCGAGTCGGGCTACACGAGCCGATTCACGGACCGGCCCATGCTGGAGGTCTTCCTGATGGCGACGGCCCTGATCAACCGCCGGTGGGTCGAGGCCCTCCAGGGGCGGGGCGTGAACGCCCTGGGTCTTTCGGGTCTGGACGGGCGTTTCGTCGAGGGCCGCCGGAAAGACGTCTTGCGGGTCATCGAGGCCGGCCGGGTCCGGGTCTTGCGGGGAGACTGGACCGGCGTGCCCGAGCGGGTCGACGGACGCCTCCTGAGGTTTCTGATAGAATCAGGTTATCTGCCCGTGATCGCCCCTGTGGCCATCAGCCCTAAAGGGGAGGCCCTCAACGTGGACGGCGACCGGCTGGCCGCCGTCATCGCCGGGACCCTCCGGGCCTCGACGCTTGTCATCCTGACGAACGTGCCCGGCGTGCTCCGGCGTTATCCGGATGAGACGAGCCTCATCGAGCGGATAGGCCGGTCCGAGCTGGACGGCCTTCAATCTACCGTCCAGGGCGGGATGCGCAAGAAGCTCCTGGCGGCCGCCGCGGCCCTGGACGCCGGCGTCGGCCGGGTCGTCATCGCCGACGGCCGGCGGTCGTCGCCCCTGCGGGCCGCCCTGGTCGGCGAGGGGACGGTCATCGGAGAGTCGGTCGGCCGATAGGCCGGTAGGCCGTTTGCATCCAAGCCCCGCTCGCCGGAGAGCGGGGTCGCCATTCCGCCGTGACGTCGTGACGGGTAACGACCACCGATAATTTACAGGCGATCCGCCATTCGCCGTTCGCTACTCCCCATTCGCCATAGTGATGTGAACGCCTGAAAACACGGCCATCGGGTCGTCGGATTCCCAAACCGGGAGGAGGTCATGGCAGAAGTGAGCGTGACGCCGATAGAAGCCACCGACATCGAGACCCGCCACGGTATCGGGGTCTTTGCCCTTCGGGGCATCACGTTGGTCCGGGGGGAGGGGGCCGTCGTGTGGGACGACCGGGGCCGGTCCTACATCGACTGCACGTCGGCCCACGGCGTGGCCGTCCTGGGCCACTGCCATCCGGCCGTCGTGGCGGCCATTCGTGAACAGGCGGGGCGCCTCATGAACTGCACGGGCATCTTTGCCAACGACCAGCGGGCGGCCCTGATGCAAGAACTGGCGGCCCTCTTACCGGCAGGGATGGACCGCTTCTTCTTCTGTAATTCGGGCGCCGAGGCCGTCGAGGCGGCTTTGAAGATCGCCCGAGTCGTGACAAGCCGTCGGGGCGTCGTCGCCGCCCGGGGCGGCTTCCACGGCCGCACGATGGGGGCCCTGAGCGCGACCTGGGAACCCCACTATCGGAAGCCCTTCGAACCCCTCGTCCGGGGCTTCCGCCACGTTCGATACAACGACCCGGCCGCCCTGGACCGGGCCCTGACCGACGACGTGGGCGCCGTCCTTCTCGAAGTCGTCCAAGGCGAGGGCGGCGTACGGCTGGGCGACCCGACATACCTTCAGACGGCCCAGGCCCTGTGTCGGGAGCGGGGCGCCCTGTTCATCCTGGACGAAGTCCAAACGGGATTCGGCCGGACGGGCCGCATGTTCGCCTTGGAGCACTACGGCCTGGAGCCGGACATCGTGTGCCTGGGCAAGGGCATCGCCGGGGGATTCCCGATGGGCGCCGTCGCCCTGGGCCCCCGGGTCCAGAACCTGGCCGTCGGCCAGCACGGCTCGACCTTTGGGGGCAATCCCCTGGCTTGTGCGGCGGCCCGGGCCGCACTCCGGACCCTTCAAGGGGAGAACCTGCCTCAGCAGGCGGCCGAAAAGGGGGCCTATTTATTGGAACGGCTTCGAGACCTGCAGAAGCGCAAACGGCTGGTTCGCGAGGTCCGGGGTCTCGGCCTGATGGTCGGGGTCGAGCTACGGGTCAAGGTAGCGCCCTTCCTACAGGCCTTGCAGGAACGGGGCGTCCTGGCGATCAACGCCGGGCCGACGGTCCTGCGGCTCCTGCCGCCGCTGGTCATCGGCTACGACCAGCTCGACCGAGTCGTCGCCGCCCTGGACGAAGTCCTGAATTAACCGGCAATCCGGCCGTTCGGGAGTTCGGCAGTTCGGCAAATCGTCCAAAAGGCCCTGGGGCCGCTCCTGGCCCATCCAGGGGTCTATCGGCCGACCAGCCCATCCGCCGGATGCTTGAAAAATCGTGCTTTCTGGGTGATAGAAAAGGTTGTTCCGACGCCATTCTCACGGACCGAACGACTATGCTAATCTGCCGAATTCCCGAACTCCCAAATTCCCAAATTCCCGAATTGCCGAACCTCCGAATTCCGGAACCATGACGAATTCCGAAGCCCTGCAACTCTTGGAGGCGATGCTTCGAATCCCCAGTCCCTCGGGGCAGGAAGCCGAACTGGCCGACTTCCTCGTCCACCGGATGGATGATTGGGGATTCCGGGCTTTTATCGACGAAGTCGGCAACGCCGTCGGGGAAGTCGGAGAGGGCCCGAGGACCATCGTCTTGCTGGGCCACATGGATACGGTCCCCGGCGAGATCCCCGTCCGCTGTGAGGGAAACCGCCTGTACGGACGGGGGGCCGTCGACGCCAAGGGTCCCCTGGCGGCCTTCATCGCCGCGGCGGCCCGCTTGGCTCGCCGGGGCGGCCTCTCCTGCCGGTTGGTCGTCGTCGGCTGTGTCGAGGAGGAAGCCCCGTCTTCCCGAGGGGCTTTCTTCGTGCGGGACCGGTACCGGCCCGACTTCTGCGTCGTCGGGGAGCCCAGCGGCTGGGACGGCCTCACGATCGGCTACAAAGGCTCTCTTCAAGCGGTCGTCCGCCTCGAAGGCCCGGCGGGTCACAGTGCGCATGACCGAGAGACAGCGGCCGGGCGGGCGTGCGCGGCCTGGGTCCGTATCCGGGCCGGGGCCGAGGCCTTCAACGTCGGTCGGTCCCGGGCCTTTGACTGTCTCTGGCCGGCCCTGACAGGTCTTCGAAGCGGCGGGGACGGCCTTACGGAGTGGGCCGAGCTGGACGTGCACCTGCGGCTCCCGCCGGACCTGCCGCCGGCGGCGGCCGAGGCGTGGCTTCAAGAACAAGTCGGGGAGGGCCGTATCGCCGTTCAGGGGGCCGTCCCGGCGTGGGTCGGGTCTCGCACGACGCCGCTTCATCGGGCCTTCGCCCGAGCCATCCGCCGGGCTGGCGGGACGCCCCGATATCTCCTGAAGACCGGGACGTCGGACCTGAACGTCGTCGCCCCGGTGTGGCGGTGTCCGGCCCTCGCCTATGGTCCCGGCGACGCCGCTTTCGACCACACGCCGGAGGAACACATCGTCGTCGAAGAGTTCTGGCGGAGCCTGCGGGTCTTAGAAGAGGCCCTGCGAGAGGTCGGCGATAAGCAGGCGCAGGAAGGCAATCAGGCATTAGGGCAATAGGGGGGTAGGGAGGGTCCTTGGAGTCCCTGGGACCCGGTTACAGGGTCACGTATTGGAACCAGTTCGTCTGGCCCGGGACGGCCAGGGGCACGCCCCCCGTGATGACGACGGGCGTCCCGGCCGGCAGACCCGCCTCGGTCCGGGCCCTGGCCTTCATCTCCTCGACGAGGGTAGCGAGGTCGTCGTGGGCGTGGACCGTGAACGTCTGGACGCCCCGGACGAGGCTCAGGAGCCGCCGGGTCCGTTCATTCGGCGTGAAGGCCAGGATCGGCTGGCGGGGCCGGTAGCTGGCGATGATCCGGACCGTCGAGCCGGACCAGGTCGGGACGAGGATGGCCCGGACGTCCAGCCGATGGGCCAGCTCGTACACGGCGTAGCATACGGCGTGTTGATGGGACGGGAGGACGTCGTCCCGCCGGTAGGGCGCCAGGGGCCGCACGGTCCGTTCGAAAGCCTCGACCCGCTCGATGACCCGTCGGAGCGTCCGCACGGCCTCGACGGGATGCTTCCCCCGGGCCGTCTCGTCCGACAGCATGATGGCGTCCGTCCCGTCCAGGATGGCGTTCGTGATGTCGGTCACCTCGGCCCGCGTGGGAGCCGGTTGTTCGATCATCGACGTCAGGACCTGGGTCGCCGTGATGACGGGCACGGCCCGGCGACGGGCCTGACGAATGATTTCCTTTTGATGAATCCCGATTTCCTCCAAGGGGAGTTCGACGCCCAGGTCCCCGCGGGCGACCATGATAGCGTCCGCCTCCGCCAGGATGGCCTCCAGATTTTGAAGCGCCTGAGGTTTCTCTAACTTGGCGATGACCGGGAGGTCGGCACCGAGCGAATGCAGAAGACGGCGGACGGCCCGGAGGTCCTCCGCCTCCCGGACAAACGAAAGAGATACCAGGTCGACGCCGGCCTCGACGCCCCAGGCCAGGTCCGCTCGGTCCTTGTCCGTCAGGGCCGGCAGGCCCGTCGGGACGTCCGGCAGGTTGACGCCCTTGCGGCTGAACAGGAAGCCGCCGTGAATCACGCGAGTGACGACGTGCCGACCCCGGACGGCCTCGACGACCGTCGTGATCATCCCGTCGGCCATCAGGATCCGATGGCCGGGCCGGACCTCCGCCGGGAGGGCGTCATATAGGACCGGGACTTCTCCAGGATGGCAGGTCGAACCCGGTACGAGGACGACTTCCGCCCCACTCTGCAGGTAGAGGGGCTCCCGGTCCAGGGGACCGACCCGGATTTTGGGCCCCGCCAGGTCCAGCAGGATCGCCACCGAGGTCCCCAGCCGCCGGGCCGCCTCGCGCACGGCCCGGACGACCTCGGCATGCGTGTCGGGCGTCCCGTGGGCGGCATTGATGCGCACGACCCGAACGCCCTCGGCCAGGACCTCGTCCCATCGGCCCGTGCAGGCCGGTCCGGCCGTCACGACGATCTGGGTCATGCGGGTCGAGACGGCCTCGATGGAGGCAAAACGGTACGCCATGCCTTACCTCGTTGGAGTCACGTGGCCCTTGAGGGATTATAGGCCGACGTCATGCGATCGCCGAACCCAGGGTCATCTCCCGGAGCGCTCCAAGGGCGATACCTGTAGGTCCATTCGACGCCTGCAGTCATGCGGGCGCTCGGCCGGTCGCCCCTACCGCCATGACGGGCGGGGTTCCGACGGACTTGGGTACTGCCTTTTAAGCCCCCGGCGTGGGCGCGGCTTATCCCGACCGTATGGATTCCACACTTTCTCATGACTTGTGGCTACATTCTGTACAGGGTAGGCGTCTTTTCAGCGGTGAGCCTCCAGGCGGGGACCCCAAAGATCATAGGGTTTACGGGGTCAGACGGGATCAGAGTCCCAAGTGGCACGGCAATTGTACTTTATCTCCAATCCGTCAGTCTTCTCGCAAGTCGTATTTTGCACCCTCGCGGAGTCTCCCCGAAAGAGCAGTAGCCTGACGCCTCAGGCCCTAACGACTTCATAATCGCTGGAGGTCATCGATGCGGTGGACCTTCTGGACAGGTGTGAGTTTGGGCCTGCTGGCCCTGGGGACCGGGGTCCTCCGGGCGGCGGAGCCGCCGAGGGTCGGGATCGGGGCCCAAGGCGCATGGGCTCGACCGAAGGATGCGGACCGTGCGTTGGAGTACGTGGGCGCCCATCTCCGGCTCCGGCCGCTGGTGTGGTTGGGCCTGGAAGGGGCGCTGGACTATCGGAAGGAGTCTTACGCCGGCGAGTCGGTCACCGTGCGGGACGTGCCGGCGACGGCGTCGGTCTTGGTCTTCGTCATCCCCCGGGGGCCGTTCAATCCCTATCTCGTCGGCGGGACAGGTGTCCATTTCGTTCGCACGGAGGCCGGGGCTGTCGTCGTATCCGACACTTTCATGGGTTATCACGTGGGGGCGGGTCTGCAAGTCGCTCTCGGGCGCGTGGCCCTTTTTGGAGAGTACCGTTACATGGGTGTCAAGATCCATGCGGATGTGGGGCCGAATGCCTCCCGCCTGTCCCTGGACGCCAGCGGCTCCAACCTGCGGGCAGGCCTTACGTTGTGGTTTTAGGAATCCACGGCGTCATGCGAAAGCGCCGGTAGCTTCATGCCGAGGCGTTCCGGGGGACGGTCATTCCCCGACACCACACGGCTGAGGGGAGAGACATGCCACGGACCGTGAAGCCTCTCCGCCTTGGGGGCGTACCCGATGCATGTGTTTTCAAACGCCCGCATGACGGCGGGCGCCCGGTGGACCCTTGGGACGCCGGCATCATAGCCGGGGTCAGGAGGTCATGTCGTGCCAAGTGGCTCGCTATGAGACATGTGCATTGGGTGTGTATCGGCATCGCCGCCGTGGTCGCGAGCCTTTTCGGGTCGGCCTCGGAGGCCCGGGCTCAGACCCAGGCCGGCTTCCGGGTCGGCATCTATGCCGACCGAGAGGACGCCTTCCTGGGCGGGGAAGTCGTTACGCCCGTGGTCGAGCGGATTTACGTCAACCCCAACGTGGAGCTGGTGCTGGTCGAGCGGGCGACCTTCCTGACGTTCAACATGGACTTCTACTACGACATCCCTGTGCAAGCGCCTCTTGCCGTTTGGGCCGGGGCCGGTCTGGCCATTTTGTATTTCAATCCGGAGGGTCCGGCGCCGGCCGATACGGACGTGGGCCTGGACCTGCTGTTTGGCATCGCCTTCAGCCGTCGGCCCGTCATACCTTACATTCAGGTCAAGGCCATCCTATCGGACACGAACGAACTCGTCTTGGGCGTCGGCCTTCGCTTCTGACGTCCCGTTGGCCGGGGCATCCCCCTCCCGGTCGAATGCCCCCGGGCTCGGTCATTCGAGCCCGGGGAGCCCCGGCCACGGGGTGCCCGCCCCTGGGGGCGGGGGTTCGAACCGATCCGTTCCTCCCGGCGTTTCCATAGATGCTGATGAAGCCGTAGGGACGGGTTTGGAGCAGTCCCCCTATCGAGTGCCGGGGATTCATGAGACCGTTTCCCCGTCACCTCCTCATGCCGTCGTATCGTCCCCAACGGGGGCTTTATCCCTCACGGATTCCGAGACGGACAGGAGGCGTCATGCGGCGGATGGGCCGCTGGTCTTTAAGCCTCGTCTTGACGATGGCCGGCCTGGCCTGGGCAGTCTTGCCCGACTACGCCGAATACACCCAGCAGGTCCGCCAGTACACGACGGAAAGCGCCTTTTTGACCGACTGGGTCCGCACGACCCCGAAGAGCGACCGGGTCCCCTCGCCCCTGGAGGTCCTGGGCTACGTCCCGGGCACGCCGGGTCGGCTCACCTATGCGGCGGACGTCCACCGGTACTTTCGGATCCTGGAGAAGGCGTCTCCCCGCGTGCGGGTCTTTTCCTTAGGCTCGACCGAGGAAGGCCGGGAGATGATCCTGGCTGTCATCGCCGACGAGGCCGGAATGGCTCAGCTGGACCGCTATCGGGCCATTACGAATCGGTTGGCCGACCCCCGGGGCCTCTCGGAGGCCGAAGCCGAGGCCCTCATCGCCGAGGGTCGGCCGATGTACTGGGTCCTCGGGGGCCTGCACTCGCCGGAGACGGGCAGTCCCGAGATGCTCATGGAGCTGGCCTACCGGCTCGCCGTCTCCGACGACCCCCGTATCGAGGCGATCCGCCGGAACGTCATCGTCCTGATCACGCCCGTCCAGGAAGTGGACGGCCGGGAGCGCATCGTCGATATCATGCGGTACCGGGCGGCGAACCCCGGCAAACCGGCCCCGCATCTCGTCTACTGGGGCCACTACGTCGCCCATGACAACAACCGCGACGCCATCGGCCTCGGCCTGGCCCTGAGCCGGAACCTCCTGCAGGCCTTCCTGACCTGGAAGCCGCAGGTCATGCACGACCTTCACGAGTCGATCCCCTTCCTCTACATCTCGGGAGGTACGGGCCCCTTCAATGCCTGGCTCGACCCCATCGTCATCGACGAGTGGCGGGCGATGGCCTGGTACGAGGTCGAGCAGTTGACCCGCCAGGGCGTCCCCGGCGTCTGGACCCACGGGTTCTGGGACGGTTGGGCGCCAAACTACGTGATGTCCATCGCCATGTTTCGCAACGCCATCGGGCGTTTCTATGAGACCTTCGGGAACAGCGTCCCCGACACGATGGACCGCATCGTCCGGGGTCCGACCCGTCGCGAGTGGTACCGGCCGAACCCGCCGACGCCGACCGTCCGGTGGTCTCTTCGGAACAACATTAATCTGCAGGAGAGCGGCGTCCTGACGGGCCTCTACTACGTCGCCACGCATGCGAAAGACTTCCTGCGGAGCTTTTACGTGAAGGGCCTTCGGTCGGTCGCCAAGGCCCGGACGGAGGGCCCGGCCGCCTACGTATTCCCCGTACCGGACGCCCGGCCGACCCTCCAGGCGCGCCTCCTCCGCCTCCTGCAGGCCCATGCCGTCGAGGTCCATCGGCTGACCGAGCCGGTCAAGGTCCGGGACGGCGAGTTCCCGGCCGGGAGCTGGGTCGTCCGGATGGACCAGCCCTACAGCCGTCTGGCCGACACCCTCTTGGACCAGCAGTACTACAACCCGAACGATCCCCAGCCTTACGACGACACGGGGTGGACCCTGGGGGCGCTGTTCCACACGAAGACCGTCCGGGTGATGGACCCGGCGATTCTGGAAGCCTCGACGGAGCCGGTCCGGGACTCGGTCCGGCCGCCGACCCGAGTCGAGGGGAGCGGTCCCTTCTTTCTCGTCCGGCCGACGGGCGAGCCTGAAGTCGCCCTCCTGCCCTTCCGTCTGAGGGGCGTCTCCATGGAGGCCCTGGCGGCGTTTTGGAAGTCGGACGTGGGCGAGTTTCCGGCTGGCACGGTCGTCTTGGACGGACGCCGCGGGGCCGACCGCATCGAGGCCGTCCTCCGGGAGCTGGGCCTCAGGGCCGTCCGGACGGACCGGCGGCCGACGGTCCCGACTTTTCCCGTGACGGCCCCCCGCATCGCCGTCGTCCACAGCTGGGCCAATACGCAGGCGGAGGGCTGGTATCGGCTGGCCTTCGACCAGTTGAACGTCCCTTACGACTATGTGTCGGTCCAGGTCATCGGTCGGACGCCGGACCTGAAGGCTCGATGGGACGTCCTCATCCTGGCGCCGGGCATCGGGACGCCGGACCAGCTCGTGAACGGTCTGCCCGGGACGGCCCCGATCCCCTGGAAGCGTACGCCCTTGACGCCGAACCTGGGGGCCATCGACAGCACCGACGACATGCGGCCCGGGATGGGCCTGGAGGGCGTCCAGCATATCCGGCGGTTCCTCGACCGGGGCGGCGTTCTCATCGCCATCGGCTCGTCGGTCCAGTTTCCCGTGCAGTACGGCCTGACCCGGTGGGTCTATGTCAGCGAGCCCCGACGGGCGCGGGTCATCGGGGCCGTCCTGCAGGCCGAGGTCGTCGAACCCCGGAGTCTGCTGGCGTCGGGCTACGACTCGACCTTCGCCGTCTACTTCAGCCGGGGTCCCCTCCTGAGCGTGGGCCTCACGCCGCAAGGAGCCGTCCTGTTCGGCGGCCTCGAGCCGGAGGTCGGTGCCAAGCCCAGCGGCCGGGGCTCGGCCCGGGACCCGGACATCCCCCAGGGCCGTCCTTACGTGGAACCGCCCAAACCCCCGGAGCTCCCGCCGTGGGCCGAGGGCTTTGAGCCGGAGGACCCCCAGACCCAGGTCCTCCTTCAGGGGCGCATCCCGCCGGTGGCCGAGCGGCCACGTGTCGTCCTGCGATTCCCGAAACCGGCGGACCGTCTGCTCATCAGCGGCTTACTCGACGGGGCGGCCGAGCTGGCCGGCCGACCCCTCCTGGTCGACGTACCCGTCGGCCGGGGCCACGTCCTGCTGTACGCCTTTAATCCCGTGTGGCGGCACACGACCTGGGGGACCTTCGGGCTTCTGTTCCAGGCGTTCCTCTACCATGACCGGCTGGACCTCGGCGGGCCGCCGACGACTCCGCCTTAGGCAGGCCATCGTAGATTGGCCTCACCGACTTCCATCGAGTCGGCCGCCGAGATCTCGCATCCCGTATCGCACGGGACCCCGTTCGGGCGGGATTGGGATCTCCACTCCGCATTTTGCATTCTCATCCTGCATCTTGCATCCTGCATCTTGTGTCTTGTATCTTGCATTCCTGGATTTTGATAAGGCCGACGAGGATCGGTAGGGCCGGACCATGGTACGGGTGGCCTTTCAGGGCGAGCGGGGCGCTTTTGGGGAAGAGGCCGTCGTCGGGTACTTCGGCGAGGCCGTCGAGCCGGTTCCCTGCGATACGTTCGCCCAGGTCTTCCAGCTCGTCGCCCGCGGGCAGGTCGATTACGGGATGGTCCCCGTCGAGAACTCCATCGCCGGGGGGATCAACGAGGTCTACGACCTGCTTCGGCAGTATGACCTGTTCGTGCGGGGCGAGCGGGTCGTGGCCGTCGAGCTGTGTCTGATGGCCCTGCCGGGTCAAGCCCTGACCGACATCCGACGGGTCTACTCTCACCCGAAAGCCCTCGAGCAGTGCGAGGGCTTCCTGCGGGGTCTGGGCGTGGAAGTCATCGCCCAGTACGACACGGCCGGGAGCGCCCGCATGATTCGGGAACAGGGCCTGGCGGGGGTCGCCGCCGTGGCCAGCCGTCGAGCGGCCGACCTGTACGGTCTGACCGTCCTGGCCGAGGGGATCCAGGACGTGCCGGAGAACTACACGCGCTTTATCGTCCTCGGGCGGGACCCGGCGCCTCGGCCGTCGGGACCCTCCAAGACGATGCTCGTGATGGCCGTCGCTCACGTCCCGGGCTCTCTATACCGGGCCCTTGGGTGCCTGGCCCGACGGCACATCAACCTCTTGAAGCTGGAGTCCCGGCCGGCCCGGAACCGGCCCTGGGAGTACGTATTTTACGTCGACTTCGAGGGCCATCGGGACGACCCACCGGTCGCCGAGGCCCTGGCCGAGCTCGCCCAACACACGCAGTGGATGAAAGTCCTGGGCTCGTTCCCCCGAGAAGCCTCTTAGCAGATCGGCACTTCGGGAGTTCGGGAATTCGGGAAGGCCGTTCGGCGGCCGACGTAGAAGGCAAGGGACATTCATCGTTCCAAGTCCCCACGTCTTCCTGAAGCTTTCCCGACTCTTCGCCCCTCCTGTCGCCGACCGCCGGCGCCGGCCTCCAGGCCGCATCCCCGCCCCGGCCGGCCCCCATGCCCGGGCTCCCGAACTCCCGAATTCCCGAATCCCCGGACTCCCGAACGGCCGGATAGCTCCGGACCCCGCTCTAACGAGCGGGGCTTGGATAAAAGGGTCGACCGGCCCCACCGGCCGAACTGCTGAATTGCCGAATTCCCGGATGGCCGAATTCCCGAACCCCCGACCGGCCCCATCGACCCAAGGCGGCGGCCTCTCACCCCTGCTATTTCGCCCTTCCCGCAGTTGACGGGATCCGTGGGGCGGACGTAATATTATGGACACCGCGCATTTCAGGACGGAGCAGGCGGGACGGGCTTTTTAGGGGGGGCGGGGGCATGCACCGAGGGACCCGGGGCGGTGGCGTCCGCTTCTCTGGCCTCTTGACAGGGTCGGGGCAGAGGTCTAAATTCCTGAACACGTGAACCGGAATGATAGGGGCGATTGCGCATGCCGACGATCAACCAGTTAGTTCGGATGGGCCGAGAGAGGGTCCGGCGCAAGTCCAAAAGTCCGGCCTTGCAGGGCAATCCCTTTAAGGCGGGTGTGTGCACACGTGTGTTCGTGACGACGCCCAAGAAGCCGAATTCGGCTCTACGGAAGGTCGCCCGTGTCAAGCTGACGAACGGGATGGAAGTGACGGCCTACATCCCGGGCATCGGCCATAACTTGCAGGAACACTCGAAGGTTTTGGTCCGGGGTGGGCGTGTGAAGGACCTACCAGGTGTCCGCTATCATATCGTCCGCGGCACCCTGGACGCCGCCGGCGTAGAAGCGCGTCGTCGGTCCCGCTCCAAGTATGGGACCAAGCGCCCGAAGAAGTAGTCCCTTTCCGAACGGGGACCGATTCCGACCCGTCCGGTCATCGGCCTCGAAGCGTCTTCTTTTCCAGGCGGTCCTTTGAGACAAGAGGGATTCGCATTTCTAATCGGCCGTGGAGTGAGGCAGTAAGGCAATAAGGTGATAAGGGAATTCGGCCCAAGAGATGGAACCGACGTTCCCGTCGCCGGAGAAGGGTGTTGGGGTGAGCAGGACGGCGATTCGGCTTGGGCGACCCCTTCTCGCCTGACCCCGTCTTGACGGTACGTCGTCCTGAATCTGCTGAAGCGGGGGAGACAGCCATCGGCCTGACGATGGACAGTCGGTTCCCCCATATCTTACTACCTTATTCTTTACTGCCTGACTGCCCGATGGCCTCGCTACCGAATACTGAAGGAGACGGCCATGCCTCGTAAGGGTCCGGTCGAACGAAGGGAAGTTTTACCCGACCCGGTCTATCACAGCACGTTGGTCATGAAGTTCATCAACCACATCATGCGGAAGGGGAAGAAGTCGAAGGCCGAGCGGATTTTTTACGAAGCTATGGAGCTGATCCGTCAGCGGACGAAGGAGGAGCCCCTAAAGGTTTTCTTGCAGGCCATCGAGAACTGTCGGCCTCGGATGGAGGTCCGTTCTCGCCGGATCGGGGGCGCGACGTACCAGATCCCCATCGAGGTTCCCGAGTATCGATCTGTCTCGCTGAGCATGCGCTGGATCCTGGAGGCGGCCCGACAGCGGAACGAGAAGTCGATGCAGGAACGCTTGGCGGCAGAGCTCCTGGAGGCGGCCCAGGGCCGGGGGGCGGCGATCCGTAAGCGGGATGAGGTCCATCGGATGGCGGAGGCCAACCGGGCCTTTGCCCACTTTCGGTGGTGAGGTCGTGAGGGAAGACGGCGATGCCGAGGACGATTCCCTTAGAACGTTTCCGGAACATCGGGATCATGGCCCACATCGACGCCGGTAAGACGACGACGACGGAGCGGATCCTCTATTATACGGGGATCACTCACCGGATCGGTGAAGTCGATGAGGGCACGGCCACGATGGACTGGATGCCCCAGGAGAAGGAACGGGGCATCACCATCACGGCCGCCGCGACGACTTGTTTCTGGCGGGACCATCGCATCAACATCATCGACACGCCGGGTCACGTCGACTTCACCATCGAGGTCGAGCGGTCTCTGCGGGTCTTGGACGGGGCCATCATCGTCATCAGTGCCGTCGAGGGCGTCCAGCCCCAGACGGAGACCGTCTGGCGGCAGGCCGACAAGTACCGCGTGCCTCGGATCGTCTTCGTCAACAAGATGGACCGTATCGGGGCCGACTTCGAGCGGACCGTCCAGATGATGGTCGACCGCCTCCGGGTCGTTCCGGTGCCGGTCCAGTACCCCTTGGGGGCCGAGGACCGCTTCCAGGGCGTCATCGACCTCATCGAGCAGAAGGCTTACGTCTATCGGGACGAAACTCTGGGGGCCGAGTACGACGTCGTGGACATTCCCTCGGAGTACCAAGCCCGGGTCCAGCATTGGCGAGACCTCCTCTTTGAGAAGTTGGCCGAACTGGACGATCACATCATGGAAAGGTACGTGGCCGGTGTGTGGCCGACACCCGACGAAATCCGGCGGAGCCTCCGAAACCTGACCCTGCAATTGAAGGTCGTGCCCGTCCTTTGCGGGTCCGCCTTTAAAAACAAGGGCGTCCAACCCCTCTTGGATGCCGTCGTCTACTACCTGCCCTCCCCTTTAGACCTGCCGCCCGTCAAGGGCTGGCACCCCGAGACTCGCCAAGAGGTTTACCGCAAGCCCGACGATGGGGAGCCCTTCTGTGGCTTGGTCTTTAAGCTTATGACGGACCCCTACATCGGCCACCTGGCTTACATTCGCATTTACTCGGGTCAACTCCGAAACGGGGATACCCTCCTAAATGCGACTCGGGGGAAGATGGAGCGGATCGGGCGCCTCGTCCGGATGCACGCCAACAAGCGGGAGGAGATCAGCGAGGCTTACGCCGGTGATATCTGCGCCGCCGTCGGCCTCAAGACGGTGGCGACGGGGGACACCCTCTGCGACCCTCGGCACCCGATCCTCCTGGAAGCCATCGAGTTCCCCGAACCCGTCCTCGTCGCCGCCGTCGAGCCGAAAACCCGGGAGGACCAGGAAAAGCTGGGGCCGGCCCTCCAGAAGCTCCTGGTCGAGGACCCCAGCCTTCAGCTTCGGGTCAACCCCGAGACGGGCCAGACGCTCCTGGCCGGGATGGGCGAGCTCCACCTGGAAATCATCGTCGACCGGCTGTACCGGGAGTTCGGCGTCCAGGTCCATCTCGGCCGGCCGATGGTCGCTTACAAGGAAACGATCACACGGGCCGCCGAGGCCGAAGGCAAGTACATCAAGCAGACCGGCGGCCGAGGCCAGTACGGCCACTGCTTCCTCCGGGTCGAGCCCCTGCCCCCGGGGGGCGGCTTCGTCTTCGTCGATGAGATCCGGGGCGGCGTCATCCCCAAGGAGTTCATCCCGGCCGTCCGGGCCGGCGTCGAAGAAGCCATGCAGGAGGGCCCCCTGGCGGGGTACCCCCTGGTCGATCTCAAGGTCGTTCTATTCGACGGGTCTTACCACGAGGTGGACTCCAGCGAGATCGCCTTTAAGATCGCCGGTTCGATGGCCCTCAAGGAGGCCGTCCGACGGGCGGCCCCGGTCCTGCTGGAACCCATCATGAAGCTGGAGGTCATCACGCCCGAGGACTTTCTGGGTGAGGTCATCGCCGACCTCAATGCCCGGCGGGGAAAGATTTTGACCGTCGAAGCGCCCCGACCCGGCGTGCGGGTCGTGAACGCCATGGTCCCCCTGGCGGAGACCTTTGGCTACGCCACGGACCTTCGGTCTAAGACGCAGGGTCGGGCGATCTTCACGCTCCAGTTCGACCACTACGAACCCGTGCCGGCGCAGGTCGCCGACAAACTCATCCAAGCCCGGTAAGGCGTCGGAGGCCAAGGTATGAAAGAGCCTCGGATCCGTATCAAGCTGAAGTCCTTTGACCACCGGCTGATCGACCAGTCGGCCCGGGAGATCGTCCTGACGGCTCGGCGGACGGGCGCCCGGGTGGCGGGCCCCGTGCCCCTGCCGACGGAGATCAACCGGTGGACGGTCTTGCGGTCGCCTCATACGGACAAGAAGTCGCGGGAGCAGTTCGAGATCCGGACCCACAAGCGCCTGATCGACATCATCGCCCCGACGCCCCAGACGATCGATGCCCTGATGCGCCTGGAGCTCCCGGCCGGCGTGGACGTGGAGATCAAGGCGCCGGGCATCGAACTCTAACGGGCGGGACGGCGCGACGGGGAGGACGGCCATGCCTGGATATACGGTCGCTGGCCTCATCGGTCGGAAAATCGGCATGATGCAGTGGTTTGACGAGGACGGTCGGGCCCTGCCCCTGACGGTCTTGCGGGTCGGGCCCTGCGTCGTGACCCGGGTCCGGACGCCGGAGCGGGACGGCTACCGGGCCGTCCAGCTCGGCCTGCTGGAGCCGGTGAAGGCCCGTCACCTGAACCGGCCCCTCCTGGGCTATTTGAAAAAGCACGGCTTGCCCTTTGTCCGGAAGCTGGTCGAGTTCCCCCTCCTGGGGGAGGTCCGATTGGGCCAGCAGATCACGGTCGCCGACGTGTTCCAGACGGGCGAGAAGGTCGACGTCGTCGGCTGGACGAAGGGCCGGGGCTTTCAGGGCGGAGTCCACCGCCACGGCTTCGGCGGAGGGCCGGCCTCCCACGGGTCCAAGGTCCACCGGCGGCCCGGCTCGATCGGGACGAATACCGACCCCGGCCGGGTCCTGAAGGGCAAGCGGATGGCGGGTCGGATGGCCGTCCGTCGGCTGAAGGTCCGGAACCTGCGGGTCGCCCTGATCGTGCCCGAGGAGCACGTCCTCGGGGTCGTCGGAAGCGTCCCCGGGGCCCCCAACGGCTACGTATACGTCCTGAAGGCCAAGTCGACCCTGGCCGGCCAGATGGAAGAGTATGCCGCCGTGCAACAGCGAGCCGGAGGCTGACGATGGAGCTCCCCGTGCGGACGATGCAGGACGAAGTCGTCGACCGGGTCGAGGTCGGGCCGGACCTCCTGGATACACCGCCCAAGACCTACGTCGTATGGGAGGTCGTCCGCCATTATCTGGCCTGCCGACGACGGGGGACCCACTCGACCAAGACGCGGGGTGAGGTCCGGGGCGGCGGCCGGAAACCCTGGCGGCAGAAGGGGACGGGCCGGGCCCGCCACGGGAGCATCCGGTCGCCCCTGTGGGTCGGCGGGGGGACGGTCTTCGGCCCCAAGCCCCGGGACTACGCCTATCCCCTGCCGGCCAAGAAGACCCGGCTGGCCTTGCGGATCGTCCTGGCCGATCGCCTCCGGGAGGGCCGGGTAACGGTCCTTCATGCCCTGACGATGGAGCGGCCCTCGACGAAGGCCGGCGTGGCCTTCTTGGAACGGCTCCGCCTCCGGCCCGGGGTTGACCGCGTCCTGTTCGTCGACGTTCAACCCGAGGAGAACTTCGTCAAGTCGGTCCGGAACATCCCGGGCGTCGACGTGGCGGCCGTCCGAGATGTCCACGCTTATCATCTACTGACTCATACACATTTGGTCGTGACCCAAGGGGCCTTTGAAGAGCTTCAGAGGATTTGTCAGCCATGAAGGCGCTGAGTCCTTATGAAATTGTACAAGTCCCCGTGTACTCCGAAAAGGCCGACCGCCTGCGCGAGACGCAGAACTGGTATACCTTTCGCGTGCACCCGGCGGCCAACAAGATCCAGATCCGCCAAGCTGTCGAACAGATCTTCGGCGTGAAAGTCGAGAAGGTCCGCGTCATTCGGATGAAGCCGAAGCCCCGGGGCCGCATGTGGCGACGGGGCCGACGGGGCTCCAAGCCGGCTTGGAAGAAAGCCTTGGTGAAGCTCCAGGCCGGTCAGAAGATCGATATCCTCCAGGTCTGACGTGGGGATCGGTATGCTGAAGCGGTTTAAGCCGTACACGCCCGGCCGGCGGTTCATGACCGTCTTGGTCCGGACGGAAGTCACGCGGGACGAACCTTACAAGCCCCTGACCTTCGGGCGGAAGCGTCTGAGCGGTCGGAACAATGCCGGCCGTATCACCGTCTGGTGGCGGGGCGGCGGTCACAAGCGACGCTACCGGGTCATCGACTTTCGTCGTTACGACAAGGTCGGCATTCCGGCCCGGGTCGAATCCATCGAGTACGACCCGAACCGGTCGGCGAACATCGCCCTCGTGTGCTATGCCGACGGTGAACGCCGCTACATTCTTCATCCCGACGGTCTGAAGGTCGGGGACATCATCCAGACTGGGCCGGACGCCGAGATCCGGGTCGGCAACGCTTTGCCCTTGCGATATATCCCGGAAGGCATCCCGATCCACAACGTCGAGTTCTGGCCGGGCCACGGCGGGGCCATCGCCCGTTCGGCCGGCTCGATGGCCGTCATCATGGCCAAGGAGGGCGAGTACGCCCAGGTCCGGCTCCCGTCGGGTGAGATCCGGCGTGTGCACCTGGACTGCTATGCCACCATCGGCCAGGTCGGGAACCTCGACCACTTCAACGTGACGCTCGGAAAGGCCGGCCGGTCCCGCTGGCTGGGCCGCCGCCCCCACGTCCGGGGGACTTGTATGAACCCCGTCGACCATCCCCACGGCGGCGGCGAGGGTAAGACCCACCCGGGCCGCCACCCTGTGACGCCGTGGGGCCAACCGACCAAGGGCTACAAGACCCGACGGAACAAACGGACCCAGGCCTTTATCGTCAAGCGACGAAAATAGGCACCCGGTACCTAACGCCGGAAGCCGCCAAGGGAGCCGCCGCTATGGGTCGGTCGAGTAAAAAGGGACCTTTCGTAGATGCGCACCTGTTGAAGAAAGTCCTGCAGGCCCGGACGGCCCGGGAGAAGGTCGTCATCAAGACCTGGTCCCGCCGTTCGACGATCATTCCCGAGATGGTCGGCCTGACGATTGCCGTCCACAACGGCCGGACCTTCGTGCCCGTGTATATCACCGAGAACATGGTCGGTCACAAGCTGGGGGAATTTGCCCCGACCCGGACGTTTCGGGGCCACCCGGATAAGTCGGAAAAGAAGGCTCGACGGGAGTAAGTCGGGGTCGGAGGGATCGGATGGTGCAGGTCGAAGCGGCTCAACCTGTCGAAGTGAGTCGGGCCATCGCCCGGCATGTGCGTATCTCCCCTCGGAAGGCCCGTCTCGTCATCGACCTCATCCGGGGGAAGAGTGTGCCGGAAGCGTTCCGGATCCTGCAGTTCACGCCCAAGAAGGCGGCCCGGATCATTTACAAGGTCCTGCAGTCAGCCGTGGCCAATGCTGAAAATCGAGAACAGGGCAGTTATACGGCGGAAGAACTCTTCGTGTGGCGTTGTTACGTCGACATGGGGCCGACCCGGATGTGGCGCCGCTTCCGGGCGGGGACCCGGAAGGTGTTTCCGCGTCGGGTTCATCACAGTCATATCACGATCCGACTGGCGGCCCTTCCCAGGACGGAGGTCCGCCGCCCGAAAAGGCCAAGGGCATAGGGCCAAGGGTATAACTCTGGGCTCTATGCGCTTGGCCCTTACATATCGGAGGTGACCTTTGGGTCAAAAAGTCCATCCGTACGGTTTTCGGATTGGCTATAACCGGCCGTGGCTCTCCCGGTGGTACAGCAAGCGGTTTTACGCTCAGTGGCTCCATCAGGACTTGGCCATCCGGCGGGAGATCAAACAGCGATACTATCATGCGAACATCTCCCGGATCGAAATCGAGCGCTACCCGGAACGGATGCGGGTGATCATCCATGCGGCCCGGCCGGGCCTCATCATCGGCCATCGAGGCCGTGAAGTCGAGCAACTGAACCGGAGCCTGAGCGAGCGGTACGGCATCCGCGAGGTGCGCGTCAGCGTCGTCGAGGTCGAGCGCCCCGAGCTGGATGCCCAGATCACCGCCGAAAACATCGCCCTTCAGTTGGAACGGCGGGTCAACTTTCGGCGGGCCATGCGCCGGGCCGTGGACGCCGCCATCCGGTTCGGCGCTAAGGGCGTCAAGGTCCGCTGTAAGGGCCGCCTGGCGGGGGCTGAGATTGCCCGGGCCGAATGGTATTTGGTGGGCCGCTTGCCGCTGAACACGCTTCGGGCCGACATCGACTACGGGTTCGCCATCGCCCGGACCAAGTACGGGACCATCGGCGTGAAGGTCTGGATTTACCGGGGTGACAAGACGAGCTACCTGCCCCAGGCGGCGACCCCGCAGGAGTCTTGATGGCCAAATAACGACGTCATGAAAGGGTACGGCCATGCTGCAACCGAAAAAGGTCAAGTTCCTGAAGCATCAACGGGGGCGGATGACCGGGAAGGCTTACCGGGGAAACCGCCTGGCTTTTGGGGAATACGGTCTAAAGGCCCTGACGCCCGCCTGGGTATCGGCCCGCCAGATCGAGGCCGCCCGTGTGGCTATCATGCGCTACGTCCGCAAGGGGGCCAAGCTCTGGATCCGCATCTTCCCCGACAAGGCCATCACTAAGAAGCCCTTGGAGACCCGCATGGGGAAGGGGAAGGGGCCGCGAGTCGGCTACGTGGCCGTCGTCCGCCCCGGACGGATTATATTTGAAATGACCGGCGTGCCCGAGGACGTCGCCATGGAAGCCTTCCGCCTGGCCGGGGGCAAGCTCCCCGTCCGGGTCGGCTTCGTCCGACGGGGCGTCATCGGAGTCCGAGAACTATGAAGGCCCAAGAATTGCGCCAACATACCGTGGACGAACTCCAGAAGATGGCCCAGGACCTGCGGGATCGGCTCTTTCGTCTACGGCTGAAGCATAAGCTCGGCCAACTGGACGACCGGATGGAGATCCGGCGCACCCGGCGGGACTTGGCCCGGGTGCTGACCGTCTTGAACGAAAAACGGCGAGGTGTGTCATGACGGAAACCCAGACCCGCCGAGGTCATCGGAAAGTCCTGCAGGGGATCGTCGTCAGCAATAAGATGCAAAAGACCGTCGTCGTCCGGGTCGACCGCCGCTTCCCGCATCCCTTGTACAAGAAAGTGATCGTCCGGAGCAAAAAGTACATGGCCCACGACGAAAACCAGACATGCCAGGTCGGGGACTGGGTCGAGATCATGGAGACGCGGCCTCTGAGCCGGCATAAACGCTGGCGCGTCGTCCGCATCCTGCGACGGGCCGCCGGTTATGAGGTCGAGGAACTCATCCGGAAACCGGAAGCGGAAGCCGAAGCCCCGGAGGAGCTCCCATGATCCAGATGGGTACGATCCTGAATGTGGCGGACAACTCGGGTGCCAAAAAGATTATGTGTATCCACCCCGTCGGGAAGGGGAATACCATCTATGCCTCGATCGGGGATGTGATCGCCGCCTCCGTCAAGGAGGCTGAACCTGGCGGTCGGGTCGAGAAAGGCGACGTGGTCCATGCCGTCATCGTCCGGACCCGAAAGGAAATTCGACGGCCGGATGGGACTTATATCCGATTCGACGATAACGCGGCCGTCCTGATCGACAAACAAGGCAACCCTATCGGGACTCGGGTCTTCGGGCCCGTCGCCCGGGAACTCCGGGACAAGGAATTCCTGCGGATCATCTCGCTGGCGCCGGAGGTCTTATGAAAAAGTGACGGCGTGATGACGGGATTCATGGGTCATGGCTTATAGGTCATAGCGCGTGGCCGATAACGATGAGCTATGTGCCATGAGCCCATAGGCTACCCCGTCATGCCGTCCCGTCATCGCGTCATTCACTCGAGAGGTGTCGTCATGCCGTCACTTCACGTGAAGAAGGGCGACCGAGTCATGGTGATCAGTGGTGGGGACCGCGGTCGGATCGGCCGGGTCTTGCGCGTCTTCCCAAAAGAGCAGCGAGCTGTCGTGGAGGGCGTCCGGATCGTGAAAAAGCACCTTCGCCCGGACCGGGCGCGCGGGACCCGAGGCGGTATCGTCCCCATGGAGGCGCCGATTCACGTCTCGAATTTGATGGTCGTCTGCCCGGAATGCGGCCGTCCGACCCGGGTCGGCCACCGTCGTCTCGAGGACGGCACGAAGGTCCGGGTCTGCAAGCGATGCTCGGGCATCCTGGACCGGGAGTGGACCAAGTAGGTCTTCGGCATCTCGGTCTTGGGTGTTAGATTTCCCAGCTACTCCAGTGGCCTTATTACAAGCGATCTCATAGATTCGACTATAGACCATAGACCGCAGACCATAGACCGGCTTGGCCCCAGGGGCTCTATGGTCTATGGTCCATGGTCTGCGGTCTGTGGTCTTTGGTCTGTGGTCTAATATCGAGGGTCCGATCCCGGTCCCGTCGGATGGATGAGACGGGTTCTACTTCATGGCCCAGCTACCGAGGGATGGAATCATGGCCACTCGTAAAAAGGAAACGGCCCCGTCGGAAAAGAAAAAGACGGCCACAAAGCGGACCGCCCCGGCCGCTCCGACCCCTCGTCGGAAGTCGGCCCGCCCGGCGGCGCCCCCTGAGGCGGAGGCCCCGGTCGCCGAGCCGGAAGTCCAGCCCGAGGTCGTCCCGGAGGAGCCCAGGGAGGAGCCCTACTTTCCGCGGCTTTTGAAGCGCTACCAACAGGAAGTCGTACCTTACCTGATGCAGAAGTTCGGCTACAAGAACGTCATGCAGGTCCCCCGCATCGAGTGTGTGGCCATCAACATGGGCATCGGCGATGCGGCCCGGGACGATAAGCTCCAGCAGGAGGCCGTCTACACCCTGAGCGCCATCACGGGCCAGCGACCCGTCCTGCGGCGGGCCCGCCGGTCCATCGCCGGCTTCAAAATCCGGCGGGGCATGGTCGTCGGTTGCTCGGTCACCTTGCGGAAGTGGCGGATGTGGGAGTTCCTGGACCGTCTCATCCACGTGGCCCTGCCCCGGGTCCGGGACTTCCGGGGGATCTCCCCCCACGGATTCGACGGCCGGGGCAATTACACCTTAGGTATCCGGGAACAGCTCGTCTTCCCGGAGGTCGATTACGCCAAGGTCTCGAAGGTTCGAGGGATGAACGTCACGATCGTGACGACGGCCCGGACCGACGCAGAAGCCTACGAGCTCCTGCGGGCCCTGGGCTTTCCCTTTCGGGAGTCGTAAAACATGACACGAAAATGCCTGATCGCCAAAGCGCGGAAGAAACCCAAGTTTCGGGTTCGTCAGCGAAACCGCTGTTGGCTGTGTGGGCGACCCCGGGCCTTTCTCCGGAAGTTTGGGATGTGTCGTCTCTGCTTTCGGGAACATGCCCTGATGGGCCTCATCCCGGGCGTCCGGAAAGCCAGTTGGTAGGGAGGCCGTCCGCCATGGGGATGCATGACCCGATCAGTGACATGTGCACTCGGATTCGGAACGCCGTGATGGCTCGTAAGGAGGTCGTCGAGATCCCGGCCTCCCGGCTCAAGCTGGCCATCGCTCGCGTGCTCCGAGACGAGGGCTACATCGAGGACTTTAAGTTCATCGAGGACGGCAAGCAGGGGATCCTGAAGATCTACCTGCGCCGTTCGCCTGAAGGCGAGTACGCCATCCACGAGATCGAGTCGGTCAGTACGCCGGGCCGGCGGATCTACGTGAGTCGAAATCAGATTCCCCTCGTCCGACGCGGGCTGGGCATCGCAATCCTATCGACGTCCAAGGGCGTCATGACGGGCCGCGAGGCCTACCGCCGGGGCCTGGGCGGCGAGTGGCTCATGACGGTATTTTAATCGGGAGTTCGGGAATCCGGGAGTTCGGGAATTCGGGCGGGGGAGTGGGCCTACGCCGGGTCCCGGATGGCCGGACGCCCGACGGGGAGAAGCCGAAGATGTCGCGGATCGGTCGTCAACCCATTCCGATCCCGCCTGGCGTGCAGGTCCAGGTCGAGCCGAGCCGGGTCCTCGTCCAGGGCCCCCGGGGACGGGTCGAGGTCCATTACGGCCATGGGATCCAGTTCCGGGTCGAAGACGGCCGCCTGGTCGTCCTCCGCAAGGACGACTCCAAGACCCAAAAGGCCCTGCACGGCCTGTATCGGGCCCTGGCCGCCAACGCCGTCCGGGGCGTGACGGAGGGCTTCAGCATCGGCATGGAAGTCGTCGGGACGGGCTATCGGGTCGAGCGGAAAGGCAACGCTCTCATCTTTTATGTGGGATACTCCCACCCCGTCGAGATCCCGATCCCCCCGGGGATCGAGGTCGAGTTCGACCCCAAGAACAAAAACCGGTTCACCCTCCGGGGGCCGGACAAGTACGTCCTGGGCCAGTACGCCGCGACCATCCGGAGCATCCGGCCCCCGATGACCTACAAGGCGAAGGGCATTAAGTACGTGGACGAGCCGTGGCGTCTGAAGCCGGGCAAGTCGGCGGCCAAGAAGTAACATTTTCGATGTCCGGTGTCGCATCCCCGATACCGAGACCAGGAGAACGCCCATGCCTCGGTACCGTACACGTCAGGAGCGTCGATGGCGACGTCACCGGCGGATCCGGAAGAAGGTCCGGGGGACGGCCGAGCGGCCCCGCATTGCCGTCTTCCGGAGCCTCCGCCACGTCTATGCTCAGGCCATCGACGACGAGCGGGGCCATACGTTGGCGGCCGCCTCGACCCTGGAGAAGATCTTTCGGGCCGAGGGCCGGCGCAACGCGACCGTCGAGCTGGCCCGTCGAGTCGGCGAACTCCTGGCCGAACGGCTGGCGGCTCGAGGGATCCGGCAGGCCGTCTTTGACCGGGCCGGCTTCAAGTTCCACGGCCAGGTCCGGGCCGTCTGTGAGGGCTTACGAGCGAAGGGCATCCAAGTCTAATGGGTGTGAAGTCTTGGGTGCCGGACGTTGGGTCCTCGAAAAAGGACCGGACACCCGACACTTAGAGCATTGAGCACGAGGGTCGATATGCAAAAGTTCACCCGTCCTGTCGGGGAGCTAAAGGACCGGGTCATCTTCGTCAACCGGGTCACGAAGGTCGTGGCCGGAGGCAAGCGCCTACGCTTTATGGCCTTGGTCGTCATCGGGGACGAAAACGGGCACGTCGGGTACGGCAAGGGGAAGGCCCGCGAGGTCCCGATGGCCATCCAGAAGGCCATCAAGCGGGCCCGGAAGAATCTCATCGAGGTCCCCCTCGTCGATACGACGATCCCCCACGAGGTCATCGGCCGTCACGACGCCGGCCTCGTCATCCTGCGGCCGGCCTCGCGGGGAACGGGCGTCATCGCCGGGGGACCCGTCCGGGCCGTCATGGAGCTGGCCGGCATCCGGGACGTCCTGACCAAGAGCCTGCGGTCGAACAATCCCTTTGCCGTCGTCCGGGCGACCTTCAACGCTTTACAGCAGTTACGCTCGCCGGAACAGATCGCCCGCCTCCGGGGTAAAGAAGTCTCTCAAATCTATCGTGTGCGGACCGCTCCGGGAGCCTGACCGGGCCGGGCGGGCCGGCGACAGGAGGGCGACCATGGCTGAGGAGAAGTGGGTTCGGGTCGTTCAGGTACGAAGCGGTGTCGGACGACCGGAGAAACACCGCCGCATCCTCAAGAGCCTGGGTCTCGGGCGACCCGGCTACGAACGGGTCCTCCCGGTGACACCGACCCTGTGGGGAATGATTCGAAAGGTCCAGCACCTCGTCCGGGTCGAGCCCGTCCCGCCGCCGTCGGCACCGTCGTCCCATACGTCGGAGGCGTCATCATGATCGGGGTCCATCACTTGCGACCGGCACCTGGCGCGAAGACGGCCCCCAAGCGGGTCGGGCGGGGGCCCGGCTCGGGGATGGGGAAGACGTCCACCCGGGGCCATAAGGGCCAGGGTCAGCGGTCTGGTTACTCCATGTACCTGGGCTTCGAGGGCGGCCAGATGCCCCTCCATCGGCGCCTGCCCAAGCGGGGATTCCGCAATCCCTTCAAACGGTCCTTCGCGATCGTCAACCTGGATCAACTGGACCGGCACTTCGAGGCCGGCGCCACCGTCACGCCGACGGCCCTCCTGGAAAAGGGCCTCATCCGGACCGTCGGCGACGGCGTCAAGGTCCTGGGTCGCGGCGAACTGACGAAACCCCTGATCGTCCAGGCCCACCGATTCAGCCGGTCGGCCGTCGAGAAGATCCAACGGGCCGGCGGTCGGGTGGAGGTATGGTCGGCATGATCGAGCAACTGGAACGCCTGGCCAACATCTTTCGGGTCCCAGACCTACGGCGGCGGGTCTTGTTCACCCTGGGGTTCCTGGCCATCTATCGGCTCGGCGCCGTCGTCCCCATCCCGGGCATCGACCCGAAGGCCCTGGAGGAGTTCTTCCGGGGTCAGCGTGGCACGATCTTCGGCATCATCGACCTGTTCACCGGCGGGGCCTTCGAGCGGATGACGGTCTTCGCCCTGGGCATCATGCCTTACATCACGGCTTCCATCGTCCTCCAGCTCCTGACGGTCGTCGTCCCCCGTCTGGAACAGCTCGTGAAGGAAGGGGAGCTGGGCCGCCGCAAGATCACCGAGTACACGCGCTACCTGACCGTCGCCCTGAGTCTGATTCAGTCCTACGGGATCGCCTTGTCCGTCGAGAACATCCCGGGCGTCGTCCAGCACCCGGGCTGGGGCTTCCGGTCGCTGACGCTCATCACCCTGACGGCCGGGACGATCTTCGTCATGTGGCTCGGGGAGCAGATCACCGAGAAGGGCATCGGAAACGGCATCTCCCTGATCATTTTTGCCGGCATCGCCGTTAATTTTCCCCGGGCCGTCCTCCGGACCGTCGAGGGCCTGCGGGCGGGCCAGATCTCGGTCCTGACCCTGATCCCCCTGGCCCTCCTGATGGTCGCCGTCGTGGCCTTCATCATCTGGTTCGAGCAGGCCCAGCGCCGGATTCCGATCCAGTACCCCAAGCGGGTCGTCGGCCGACGGGTGTACAGTAGCGTGGCGACCCATTTGCCCTTGAAACTCAATCCCGGCGGCGTGATCCCCATCATCTTCGCCGTCTCCATCGTGACCTTTCCCCAGACGCTGGCCCTCTTTGCGCCCCAGAGCCGGGTCCTGAAGAGCGTCATCGACGCCCTGAGCTTTGGGGAGCCTCTTTACACGTTCCTGTACGCCGTCGGCATCGTGTTCTTCCAGTACTTCTACACGGCCGTCATTTTCAATCCGACGAACGTGGCCGAAGACATCCGGAAGTACGGGGCCTTCATCCCGGGCGTCCGGCCGGGCCGGCCGACGGCCGAGTACATCGACCAGGTCCTGTCGCGGCTGACGCTGGTCGGGGCCCTCTACCTGGTGATCATCGCCATCCTGCCGGAGATCCTGATCACGGGCATCCATCTGCACCATTTACCGGGGGCCGTCGGCGTGTTCTTTGACAATTTCTTGCCTAACTTTATTAAGAATGGCCTAAACGTACCCTTTTACTTTGGCGGGACGTCCCTGTTGATCGTCATCGGCGTGGCCCTCGACACGCTCCAGCAGATGGAAGCCCAGTTGACGATGCGCCACTACGAAGGCCTCCTCAAACGGGGCCGGATTCGGGGCCGGCGGTACTTTTAGACGGTCGTTCGGGAATTCGGGAATCCGGGAATTCGGGAGTTCGGGGACTCGGGCATGGGGGCCGGCCGGGGCGGGGATGCGGCCTGGAGGCCGGCGACAGGAAACGGGTCACCCTAACGGATAGCCACCTTCACCTACCTGCCCATCTGCCTATCTGCCCATCTGCCCACCTGCCGAATTCCCGAATTGCCGAACTCCCGAACGGCCGAAAGGGGAGCGTCCATGCGGCTGTATCTCGTCCTGCTGGGCCCCCCGGGGGCCGGCAAGGGGACCCAGGCCCATCGTCTCTGTGAGGCCTTTGGCCTCTTTCGGGTCGCCACGGGGGACCTGCTCCGCCGGATCGCCCAGGAAGCGCACCCCTTGGCGGCGCGGGTCCGGCCGGTCCTCGAGGCCGGTCGACTCGTCGACGATGCGACGGTCCTGGAGGTCGTCTCCCATTATCTGGACCAGGCCGCCGGGACCCACGAGGGCGTCGTCTTAGACGGCTATCCTCGGAACCTCGCCCAGGCCGAACAATTAGAGGGCTACCTGGCCCGCCGTGGGGAGACCGAGCGGCTATGGTGTGTACTGTTGGACCTGCCGGAGGCCGTGGCGGTCCGGCGCTTGGCGGGACGGCGAATATGCCCTCGATGCGAGCGAGTTTACAACGTGGACCGGATTCCACCCGACGGGCGCTGTGAGGTGTGCGGGACGCCTTTGATCCAACGGACCGACGACACGGAGGCGGTCATCCAAAAACGCTTTCAGGTCTACTGGGAGCAGACAGCCCCCCTGGTCCAGTACTATGAGACCCGGGGTCGGCTCGTCCGACTCGACGCCGACCAGCCGGAGGACAAAATTTTTGAATGCCTGGCCGGATATGTCCGGCAATGGCTGACTCAGGGGTAGGGTGGCAGGTCTTGGGTATCAGGATATCAGGACTTTCACGAGCCGGATGGCTCTGCTAATACTGAGTAGAAGTTATGGACTACATCGTCCAGTGGGCACGGCACTGGCTGAGTCGACGGACAGGTCGGATTACCCTCAAGACCCCGGAGGAGCTTCGCCGGCTTCGGGAAGCCGGCCGGCTGACGGGGCAGCTCTTGCGCCTCTTGGGGGCCGCCGTCCAGCCGGGTCTCCCGGTGTATGAGCTTGACGAGCTGGCCGACGCCTTTCTCCGGGAACATGGGGCCGAGACGGTGTTTCGGGGATACCAGCCGGACTTTGCCGACACCCCCTTCCCGGGCCATATCTGCGTCTCGATCAACGAGGAAGTTGTCCACGGGCTTCCCAACCGGAAGCGGCGTCTCCGGGAGGGGGACATCGTGAGCATCGACGTCGGGGTCCGCTGGGACGGCTACGTGGGCGATGCGGCCGCGACTTTTCCCGTCGGGTCGGTCGATCCGGTTCATGCCCGTCTGATCGCCGTCACCCGGGAGGCCCTCGCGCGGGGGATCGCCCAAGCCCGGCCGGGTCATCATATCGGCGCCATCGGTCATGCCATCGAGACGTGGGTCGAACACGAGAATGGCCTCCGGGTCATTCGAGAATACGTCGGCCACGGGGTCGGCCGGCACCTTCATGAGGACCCGGTCGTGCCCAATTATGGGGCCCCGCATCAGGGTATCCGGCTTCGACCGGGTCTGGTGATCGCCATCGAGCCGATGGTCGTAACGGGGTCGGGCGAGACGGAGGTCCTCCCGGACGGTTGGACGGTCGTAACCCGAGACGGGAGTTTCGCCGCTCATTTCGAGCATACGGTCGCCATCACGGATCGGGGGCCTTGGATCTTGACCAACCCCGATGAGGACGAGGATTTCATCGGACCCCAGGCGACAGATCATGGACCACGACCCTGACGGGGTCATCGGAATGCCTCGTCTCGAGACGAGGTGCACCGGCTTCCGAAATGGGTCTGGGGTCTTTCGTACCCCACACCTAATACCCAACGCTCATGGCCTTTCCGGAGGATAGCCCGTCATATGGCCCAGAAAGAAGAAGCCATCGAGGTCGAGGGCGTCGTCCTCGAGAGCCTGCCCAACGCCATGTTTCGCGTCAAGATCGAGGGCCAGGACTTGGTCGTCCTGGCCCATGTGTCGGGCCGGATGCGGAAGCATTTCATTCAGATCGTGCCTGGTGATCGCGTGCGGGTCGAGCTTTCGCCTTACGACTTGACCCGGGGCCGCATCGTGTACCGCTATAAGTAGCGGTCAGCCTTGAATCCCCCTACCGTCCTGGGTCGGTTCTCTCCAGTCGGCCCGCCGTGCGAGTCGTTGCCCGGCGGAGGGGAGCGCCCTATAATATAAGCCGGATTTCAGCGTGCCCCGTCTACCCGACGAGTCGGCCGAGCTTCTCTACGGAGCCATCCTATGAAGGTCCGGGCATCGGTAAAACGTATCTGTAATAAGTGTCGGGTCATCCGCCGGAAGGGCCGGGTCCGGGTGATCTGCGAAAACCCGAAACACAAACAGCGTCAAGGATAGGGGAGGTCCGACATGGTCCGTATCGCGGGCGTCGACCTGCCGGCGTCCAAGCCGACCTTCGTGGCCCTGACTTATATTTATGGGATCGGCCGGTCCAGCGCTTTGAAGATATGCCAGCAGGCCGGCGTGGACATCTACCGGAAGCTCAAGGATTTGCATGAAGACGAAATCAACCGGATTCGCCACATTATCGAGACTCAATACAAGGTCGAGGGCGAGCTTCGGAAGGAAGTTCAGGCTAACATCCGGCGCCTGATCGATATCGGCTGTTACCGCGGAATCCGTCATGTCAAGGGCCTCCCCGTGCGAGGTCAGCGGACGCGCACAAACGCCCGTACCCGTAAGGGTCCTCGAGGCCGCCAGATCGCTATCAAAAAGAAGAAGGTCCGGAAGTAGGATCGGCAGTTCGGGAATTCGGCCGTCCGGCCATTGGGACGGCGGGCGGTCGGGACGGCCGCGGCCGAAGCAGGGCTCCGATACCGACGGGACTTATGTCAGGGGGCCGGGCCGCCCCACCCCTGCATGCCGAGTCCCGAACGGCCGGACCTCCGATCTCCCAAACGGCCGGGTCACGGGAGGACGTTATATGGCCAAGCCGGCCCCTCGGAAGAAGAAAAAGAAGGTCCATGTCACCGAGGCCATCGCCCACATTCATTCGACGTTCAACAACACGATCGTGACGTTCACCGACCTGGAAGGGAACACGATCACGTGGGCCTCGGGTGGGACCATCGGGTTCAAGGGCTCCCGGAAGGGGACACCTTATGCGGCTCAGCAGGCCGCCCTGAAGGCGGCCCAGGAGGCCCTCCGCTTTGGCGTGAAAGCTGTCCACGTGCGGGTCAAAGGCCCCGGGAGCGGCCGGGAGTCGGCGGTCCGGGCCTTACAGACAGCAGGCCTGGAGATCCGGTCGATCAAGGACGTCACGCCGATCCCCCACAACGGCTGTCGTCCCCCAAAGCGCCGTCGGGTGTGATGGAAAACCTGGGTGGCCGATGCCGGGTCCCGGGTGAGGGACCGGGGACTCCAGACTTCAGAACCCGGGGACTGCCCTGGGACGTGGCACTCGGGACCCATACCCTGAATCGGAGAGACGACCGTGGCACGTTATACAGGACCTCGATGTCGATTGTGCCGTCGTGAGGGCATGAAGCTCTTCTTGAAGGGCATTAAGTGTTACACGAAATGCCCCTTAGAGCGGAAGAACTACCCGCCCGGGATGCACGGCCGGACCCGGCATCCCCGGCTGACCCCTTACGGTATGCAGCTTCGGGAGAAGCAGAAGGTCAAGCGGATTTACGGCGTCCTGGAACGCCAGTTCGAGCTTTATTTTGAGCGAGCCCTCCGTCTCCGGGGTCCGACAGGGGAGAACCTCTTGCGGCTTCTGGAAAAACGTTTGGACAATGTGATTTACCGAGCGGGCCTGGCCCATTCCCGGGCCCATGCCCGTCAACTCGTCCGTCATGGCCATGTCCTCGTCGACGGTCGGAAGGTCGACATCCCGTCTTACGAGGTCGCCGTCGGGCAGGAAATTCAACTGACTGAGGCGGCCCGTCAGAATCCGATGGTCCAGCAGGCCATCGAATTTGCGGCTTCCCATCGACCCGTGCCGGCATGGCTCTCGGCCCATCGAGAAGAGGGCCGGGTCCGCGTCGTCGCCGAGCCTCGTCGGGAGGATATCGATTTCACGGTTCAGGAGCACATGATCGTCGAGCTTTACTCCAAGTAGCTTCTGTTAAGGAGCCCCGTGAGGACCCGGCGACCCCATCGCTTGAGCCGAGGGCGGGTCGGTCGTGGGTCTACTTCAGTGACCGCTTCCTTCTCGACGCCGTCCCGTCATGACGGTATCCAGGGGTGGGGCCCGACCCAAACCCTAAACATCAGGGGAGGACCTGTATGATTCAGACAGAAGAATTCCTCATGCCGGAGGTCGTGGAGGTCGAGCCGCACACGTACAGCCGGTACTTTGGCCGTTTCACGGCGGCTCCTTTTGAGCGAGGCTACGGGATCACGGTCGGCAACGCCCTCCGACGCATCTTGCTGTCTTCGATCGAGGGCGCCGCCGTCGTGGCCGTCCGGGTCAATGAAAACCTTCACGAGTACGCCTCCATCCCCGGCGTCGTCGAGGACGTTTACGAGATCCTCTTGAACCTCCGGCACTTGGTCGTCCGCCTCCTGACGGACAAGCCCAAGCGGCTCTACTTGCGAGCCGACCGCAAGGGCCCCGTCTACGCCCGGGACATCGAGCACGACGCCGAGGTCGAGGTCCTCGAGCCCGACCATTACATCTGCACCATCGGCGGGGATGGTTACATCGAGCTCGAGATGATCGTCAAGAAGGGCCGGGGATTCGTGCCGGCCGAGCGGAATCAGACGCCCGGCCTGCCCCGGGGCTTCATCCCCGTTTCCTCGATCCACTCTCCCGTCCGTAAGGTCAATTTCCACGTGGAGCCGACCCGCGTGGGTCAACGCACGGACTACGACCGCCTGATCCTGGAAATCTGGACGAACGGGACCGTCACGCCCGTCGAGGCCCTGCGCCAGGCGACGGAACTCTGGATTCGCCACGCGCAGTTGTTCCAGAACGTCACCGAGCCGGAGGTCGCCATGCCCGCCGCCTCGGCGGGCGAAGCGGCCGCCGAAGAAGCGACCCGAGCCGAGCCGGGGACGGAGATCCTCCAGCAGGACATCGCCGAGCTGGGGTTGCCGAATAAGATCGTCCGGGTCCTGTACAACAACCGCATCCGACGTGTGGCCGAGCTCGTCCAGATGTCCTCTGTGGAACTGCAAGACCTCCCCAACGTAGGTCCCAAGTCCGTCGAGGAAATCGAACAAGCCCTCCAGAGGTACGGCCTCTCTCTGCGAAACAAGTGAGGCCCGACCTGCCGGGGACATCGCCGAATGGCCGAACGGTCGAATCAGGAGCGTCACCATGCGGCATCGTCGCGTCGTCCGGCGCTTTGGAGCCGATAGCGAGCATCACCGGGCCATCATGCGGAATCTCGCCATCTCTCTCTTGCTCCACGAGAAGATCCAGACGACCCTCCCGAAGGCGAAGGAACTGGCCCGATACGTCGAGCGCTTGGTCACGGCGGCCCGCTCGACCCTCCAGGGCGCCGACGAGGCCCGGAAGACGGCCGTCTACCGGCGTATCTGGCGGTTTCTTCACCATAAGGCGGCCATGAAGCGGCTCGTGCGGGACATCCTGCCTCGATTCGCCGACCGGCCCGGCGGATACACCCGGATCGTCAAAACCGGGAAGTTCCGGGTCGGCGACGGGGCCGAGCTGGCCATCATCTGCTTCGTCGGGTCCGAGGAAGTCCGTATCTCGGAACGCCAGAAGCGCCTGGAAAAGAAGGCCAAGCGGGTCCGCCGATAATCGGCGACACCCCTTCCGGCGCCGTCCTGCGGTCGGGACGTCTGCCCTACGGGTGTCTGAAAAATCGTCTTTCCCGGGCGATGGAGAAAGTCGGTCTATCCGGATTCTCCTGAACTGAACAGTCCTGTCGGCTCATGTCGGCTCACGGCTCATAGCTGACGGCTCATGGGCTATGCCCCGTGAGCGATGAGCCCATTGGCCCATCTGCCCACCTGCCAATTTCTCGTAGCCCGCATCCTTTAGAGTGTTTGGCCGATGCTTCGGATCTGGCGGTTTCCGTCCCCTGAAAGCCAGGCTTTTTTGGAAGCCATCGAACAGCGGCAGGTCTCGCTCCCGGCCGAACTGACCGAGCAGGTCGCCCAGATCCTCGACGACGTCCGCCGGGAAGGCGACGCCGCCGTCCTGCGCTACATCCGGGAGTTCGATGGCGTCGACCTGACCCCGGAGGACCTCCGGGTGCCGCCGACCGAACTCCAACGCCTGGCCGACCAGGCGCCTCAGGACGTCGTGACGGCCCTTCAGCAGGCGGCCGACCGCATTCGACGGTTCCACGAGGGCTACCGTTTGTCGTCCTGGGGATGGGACGACGGACGGGCCTGGGTCGGTCTCCAGTTTCGGCCCCTGGACGTCGTCGGCGTATATGTCCCCGGCGGCCGGGCCGCCTATCCCTCGACGGTCCTCATGACGACCCTCCCGGCGCGGGTCGCTCGCGTCCCCCGCATCGTCGTCTGTACGCCCCCCCGCCGATTCTTTGAACAGCCCGTCCTGGCGGCCGCCCTTCGGTTGGCCGGCGTCGAGGAGGTCTACCTGGTCGGCGGGGCCGTCGCCATCGCCGCCATGGCGTACGGGACGGCTACCATCCCCCGGGTCGATAAAATCGTCGGCCCCGGAAACGTCTATGTCGCTATCGCCAAGCGGCTCGTGTACGGGCAGGTCGCCATCGACGCCATCGCCGGGCCGACGGAGCTTCTCGTCCTGTGCGACGAGACCGCCCAGCCCGCCTGGGTCGCCGCCGACCTCCTCTCCCAGGCCGAGCACGACGAGCATGCCTGCGTCCTCTGCTTCACGACGTCGATGAACCACGCCGAAGCCATCGCCGCCGAGGTCGTCCGCCAGGTCGAATTCCTGGCGACCCGGACGACCATCGAGGCGGCCCTCGCCCGGGGCGGCATCGTCGTCTTCGACGACCGGGACGCGATGGTCGAGTGGGCCAATCGCATCGCCCCGGAACACGTGCAGGTCATGACCGACGGGGCGGAGGAGGCCGCCCGCCGGATTCGCAATGCCGGGGCTGTCTTCGTCGGTCCCCTGTCGTCGGTCGTCTTCGGCGACTACTGGGCGGGCGCCAACCACGTCCTGCCGACGGCCGGGACGGCCCGTTTCGCTTCCCCCCTGGGCGTCTACGACTTCGGCCGGTGGTATTCCTGGATTCGCATTCACCCACCGGGCGTCGGGGCGGCCGTTGGGGTCGTCGAACGACTCGCCGAGGCCGAGGGCCTGCCGGCCCACGCGGCGGCCGCCCGTATCCGAGCGAAGGGGTGATGGAGTGAGGGGGCCGTGGATAGCTCATATTGGCTCATGGGTCATGGCTGATAGCTCATGGTTCCATGACCCATCAGCCATGACCTATGAGCTAACATGGGCTATCCGCCACGGTGAGGGCGAAACACGTCCCGCCCCTGACGTCGCTATCTTTCCCGGCCGATGAGGAGAGCACGTCGTAGCCGCATTTCCCGGACTCGATGGTTCGGTCGAGGGGGATGATTCATGCCGCCTGCGGCCCTTTGGGTGCCGGCCCTGACGGCGGCCCTGGGCAACGTCCTCGGGGCCCTGGTCTTCGTGCGGGTCCGGAGCGTTTCCCATGACGTCCGCTACTCCCTGCTGGGTCTGAGCGCCGGGTTCCTGATGGCCCTGACGGTCCTGGAAATCATGCCGACCCTCCTGGACGAGGCCGGCGAGACCGGGTTCCGGTACTTACTGACTGGCTTCTTCCTGACCTTCTTCCTCCAACGATGGTTAGACCCCTCCCTCCTCCACACCCACCATGTGGAGGAGCACGAACTATGGGTCTCCGATCGTCAGCACCTCCATGACCTGATCCGTCATACCCACTGGGGGGCGACGATCCTGGTCGGCTTGCTCGTGCACTCTCTGATGGATGGGGCCCTCCTGGGGAGCGCCGTCGGAACCCAGACGGACTTAGGCACGATCGCTTTCCTGGCCATCCTGGTCCACAAATTCCCGGACGGCTTGACCCTGGCGGCCGTCATGACCGCCACGGGGGCGCCCTTCCGACGGGCCCTGGGGGGCGCCCTCGGGATGGGCGGCATGACCGTCCTCGGGGCCTGGATGATGGACGTCCTCCGACCCTGGGCGGCCGTCGGCCTGGGCTTCTCGAGCGGGGCCCTCCTATACGTCGTCACCGTCGAGTTCGTCCCCATTGTGCTCCATGCCCCCCGGCGGTGGTACAGTCTGACGATCCTGGCCGGTCTGCTGGTCGGGGCCCTCGTCGGTCACCTGGTCGGCCCGCACCTCGACTGAGACCTCCGGGGCCATTTCACGGGTGCGGCCGGCCGGTGTATCATAGAGGGGCGCCGCGTCCGGTCTCGGTCGTCCGGTGGACCGGTCCCCATCGGAGGGGTATAGATGAATATTCATGAATACCAGTCCAAAATGATTTTGAAGGGGTTCGGCCTCCCCGTCCCCCGGGGCGACGTCGCCGAATCCCCCCCGGCCGCCCGTGCCGTCGCCGAACGCCTCGCCGCCGAGGGCGCCCCCGCCTTCGTCGTGAAAGCCCAAATCCACGCCGGCGGCCGGGGCAAGGCCGGCGGCATCCGTCGGGCCGACACGCCCGAGGCCGTCGAGTCCGCCGCCCGCCAGCTCCTGGGCCATCGTCTCGTGACGCCCCAGACGGGACCCGAGGGCAAGATCGTCCGTCGGGTCCTCGTCGAGGAGGCCGTCCCCATTGCCGCCGAGTACTATGTGGCCGTCCTCGTCGACCGGAGCCTCCAGAAGCCCATCGTCATGGCCAGCCCCGCCGGCGGGATGGACATCGAGGAGGTCGCCGTCCGCCAGCCGGAGGCCATCGTCCGGGAAGTCCTGTGGGACCTCGACCGGATCCATCCCTACCAGGCCCGGCGGCTGGGCCTCCGGTTGGGCTTTCAGGGATCCCTCCTGGCCGAATTCGGCCGCATCGTCCAGGGCCTCGTCGAGGCTTTCTGGCGATGCGACGCCACGCTCGTCGAGGTCAACCCCCTCGTCCGTCGAACCGACGACCGACTGCTCCTCCTGGACGCCAAGGTCGTCTTGGACGACAACGCCCTGTACCGTCATCCCGACCTGGCGGCCTTGCGGGATGTCGAAGAGGAGGACCCCCTGGAGGTCGAGGCGACCCGGGCCCGACTGAGCTACATCCGTCTGGACGGAAACATCGGCTGTATGGTCAACGGGGCCGGCCTGGCGATGGCGACGATGGACATCATCCAGTGGGCCGGCGGTCGGCCGGCGAACTTTCTGGACGTCGGTGGGGGCGCCAGTCCGGAGCAGGTCGCCCAGGCGTTTCGGATTTTGATGGCCGACCCACGGGTGAAGGCCGTCCTGATCAACATCTTCGGCGGCATCCTGCGGTGCGACCGCCTGGCGACAGGGATCGTGACGGCGGCCCGGGAGGTCGGCGTGCGAGTCCCGATGGTCATTCGCCTGGAGGGCACGAACGTCGAGGAGGGCCGACGGATCTTGGCCGAGTCAGGCCTGAACTTCACGGTCGCCCACGACATGGAGGAGGCGGCCCGAAAGGTCGTCGAGCTGGCGGGCAAGCAACTGTCTTAGGCAGATGGGCAGATAGGACCCCGTTCGCTGTTCGCCGCTCGCCATTTGCCATTCGCTGAGGTCCTATCTGTCGTCTATGACCCGAGGGTCAAGGGGGCTGTCATGAGCATTTTGGTCGACGAAGCGACGAGGGTCGTCGTCCAGGGGATCACCGGCAAAGAAGGTCGATTCCACACGGAGCAGTGTCTTCGGTACGGGACGAAAGTCGTCGCCGGGGTGACGCCCGGCAAGGGCGGCCAGGTCTTGCGAGACCTGCCGAACACGGACGGCGTGCCCGTCTTCGACACCGTCGAGGAGGCCGTCCGCAAGGAGGGGGCAAATGCTTCTCTGATTTTCGTACCGGCGCCCTATGCGGCGGACGCCATCTTAGAGGCGGCCGACGCCGGCATTCGGGTCATCGTCTGCATCACGGAGGGCATTCCGCCCCTGGACATGCTGAGGGTCGTCGAGTTCGTCCGTCAACGGGGCGCCCGCCTGATCGGACCCAACTGTCCGGGCGTCATCTCGCCGGGCAAGGCGAAGTTGGGGATCATGCCGGGTCACATCCATCGGCCCGGTTTTGTCGGCGTCGTCTCCCGAAGTGGGACGCTGACCTATGAGGCCGTCTTTCAGATCACCCAGCGGGGGCTGGGGCAGAGCACGTGCGTCGGCATCGGCGGGGACCCCGTCGTCGGGTCGTCCTTTGTCGATATCCTGCGGCTTTTTCGGGACGACCCCGAGACGCGCATGGTCGTCCTGATCGGGGAGATCGGAGGGACGGCGGAAGAGGAGGCGGCCGCTTACATCCAGGAGAGCGGCTTCCCTAAGCCGGTCGTGGCCTTCGTCGCCGGGCGGACGGCGCCGCCGGGGCGCCGGATGGGGCACGCCGGGGCCATCATCATGGGCGGTCGGGGTACGGCCGCGACTAAGGTCCAGGCCCTGCAGGAAGCCGGCGTGACGGTCGTCGACAACCCGGCCCGCATCGGAGAAACTGTAACGGAGGTCGCCCGCATGTACGGATGGGCGACCTCCTGAAAGCCGGTCCTGTCAAGGTCGGAACCGCAGGGCGGCGACGACCCGCAGACTGACCGCCTTCGGCTGGATTTCCTCCCCAAGGGGCCCCTTGGGAGAGCCCGTCTCGAAGAGGACCCGCGGCTGGACGTCCAACGTGACAGACCGCGTCAGCCGATAGTGGAGCCCCAGGCCGACGACGCCCCCGAAGACCGTCCCCGACTTCGATTCCTTGGTCACACCGGTCACGGTCGGCGGGTCGTCATAGGGATAGGCCGACTCCTGAATTTCGAGGCCGGTGAGGGCCTCAAACTGCATGACGTGGACGCTCACGCCGGCCAGGACCGAGAACCGCAGGCCCGCCGTGGGCTCGCCCGGATAGTAGGCGGCATAAAGAGTGCCGCCGAACTTTCGGTAGCTGAAGTCGCCGATGTCATCTGCCCGAGTCTCCCGCAGAACGCCGAAATAAAGGGGGTGGGGGACCTGGGCCGTAAGGTCGGCCGACGTCTTGCCCAGCATGAAGTCGCCCTCCAGGCCGACTCCGAGGCGGGGCTTCAGGCGGTACTCGACGCCGAGGCCGAAGACAGGGGCCGGCTTGGCCCCGTAGCGGCCCTCCAGGGGCACGGGCTCAAAATAGATGGCCAGTTGGTCCGTGACCGTCTGGTCGTAGCCGTCGGCCACGCCGGGATTCAGACCGGCGAGGACCTTGAATTCCCAGTACCGCTCCGACGGGGCTCGGCGAGCCGGCGCCGGACGGGCCGCCGGCGGCGATGGCGGCGGCTTGGGGGCCGGCGGCGGGGGCGGCTTTTCGGTCGGCTTTTCCGGCGGTTTCGGGGTCGGCGGCGCCTCCTCCGGCACGGGCTCCACAAGACGGGCGGCGATGTAGCCCTGGACGAGGCCCTTCTCGGGGTGTCGGTACTGGACCTTCAGCCACAGACCCCGCTCCTCCAGGACTTCCAGGACGGTGCCCTTCGGCACCTGGGCGACGACGGCGGCCGCCGAAGACGGCTCGGCCCGGAGGTTCGCCGTCGGCACCGTGACGACGACCTGCCGGCGTGCAGCCCCCTGCGCCGAGAGGTCCGCGGCGAAGAAGAGCAAGAAGACTACGGAATAAGCTGGGGCTACGGGCTTCGGACGCCGCATGACTCCCTCCTTCTGAGAATGGCGAGTGGCGAATGGCGAGTAGCGAATGGCGAATGGCGAATAGCGAATAGCGAATGGCGAGTGGCGAGTTCGCCATTCGACGTTACACCATGGTCTATGGTCCATGGTCCATCCTACCGGGGCACGCCGACGGCGTCGAAGGCCACATGGACGGCGGATTCCTCCGACGGTCCGTAAAGCTGACGGGCCGCCTGGGCCGTGCAGTAACGGGCGTCCCGAAAAACGGACGTCGGCGTCAGGCACTGCGTGAAGCCGACGTAGAAGACGGCCGCCGCCTTGTCTCGCCCGATGGCCGGGACGGATATCCCCGACAGTCGGTGCCGGCCACCGACGGCCAGCAGGTAGAAGGCGTGGTTGATGATCCCCGAGTTGATGTGGACGCCGCCGTTGTCCTCGCTCCCCAGGTAGCGGTTCGCATAGTGGGACGGTTGATAGCCACAGCCGCCGCCCTCAGGGTCGACAAAGGACCGGAGTGCCCGGGTGCCCGGACAGAAGGGCCAGGGCGCCTTAAAGAGGTCCTCCCCGATCAGCCAGTCGGCCTGCCCGAAGCCCTGCCCCTCGGGCTCGAAGAAGAACTCGGCCGTCACGGCCATGACGTCCGAGAAGGCCTCGTTCAGGGCGCCGGATTCCCGAAAATACACGAGATTCGACGTGGCCGCCGTCACGCCGTGGGTGAATTCATGGGCGATGACGTCGAAACCCGCCGTGAAGGGATACGTGTAGGACGGGACGCCGTCCCCGTAAACCATCAGGCCCAGGTTCGGGAAGAACTCATCGGTGAAGAAAGCGTTCAGGAAGTCCTCGCAAAAGTGGACGATCTGGACGGCCGGGATCCATCGGCCGTCGATGCCGTTCCGCCGGAACACCCGGAAGTAGAAGTCGTCGACCCAGCCGGCCCGGGCGTGGGCATCCGCCTCGGCCGGGTCCGACCACTCTCGGGTCGGGCTCAGGCCCACGTGATCGTCCCGGAGGCACGCGTCGTTCGGACAGCACTCGTTCCGGTCGTTAAACGTGACGATGGCATAAGGGCCGCCCAGCGTGCCTTTCGAGGGCCGCCACACGTCGGCCAGGGCAAAGCCCCCGCCGAAGGAGACGATGGGAAGCTTCAAGGGGTACCACTGGCCGTGGCCGGCGCCGATCTCGCCGGTCTGCGTATACGTCCGGTCCAGCCGACCGATGACCTCGCCGGTCGCCGCATCGACGAAATACCGATAGGCCCGGAATCCTTCCGTCACGACGTCGACCTGGTAGGCCAGGTAAAACCGCTGGGGATCGTCCAGGGGCCACGGCAAGACGATGAGGGTCACGCGGGGCTCCCTCGGGACGATGACCGTCCCCCGACCCGGCACGCCGACCCGGAGACTTCCCCGGGCGACCGGGAGGTCCCGCTCGACGGCCGCCAGGGCCTGCGCTTCGGAGACCGACGGTAGCACGACGGGCAGGCGAATGATCTCGAAAAACTGGCCGTTAACCCAGGCCAGGCGGTCGTCCTTCCAGTGGCGGAGGACCTGGCCCCCGAAGACGGGGTAGCCCTGATAGTACTGTTGGAAACGCTCGTGGCGAAGCCCCCCAAGCGAGGACTCCTGCGCGAGGAGCCGCAATTCCCCCGCCAGGACCTTCTGTCGGAGCCAAGCGTCCCGGGCGACCGTGTCCGAGGGGGTTTGAGCGAAGAAGTTTCCGGAAGCGAATTGCGAAGGATGGGGGGGTGGGAGGACATCCCGGAGAAGACGGGGTTCCCGGGGTCGGTCGGCGCCCGTCATGAGGAGCGCCGCCAGGAGCGCTGAGGCGATCCATACCCGTCGCATCGGTCACCTCCACCCGATAGAAGTCATGATTCATCATCCGCTTAGCAGAGCCGTTCGGTTGGTGAGAATGGCGTCGGGACAGCCTTTCCCAACGCCCGGGAAGCACGATTTTTCAAGTATCCGGCAGATGGGCAGGTCGGCAGATAGGCAGATAGAAGCCGGGTGGGCAAGGATCGGCCCCAGGGCTTTTGGGACCATCTGCCCATCTGCCGAACTGCCTATCTGCCAAAGCTTGAAAACCGTCCTTCCCGAAGGGTCGAAAAAGCCGAATCCATGCGGGTTTTCACCACCCGAACGACTTCGTATTTATTTTCGTTCCTGACCGCCCGCGTGTTGCGCGGGGGCTTCGAAGACGACCCGGCCGCCGACGATCGTCCGGACGGCCCGGCCCCGAAAGGTCCAACCGTCAAAGGGGCTGTTACGGCTTCGGGAGAAGCTCGCCTCGACCCGATACGTCCAGACCTGTTCCGGGTCGATCAGGGTCAGGTCGGCCGGCCGACCCGGGGCGACCGTCGGCGTCGGGAGCCGCAGGACCCGGGCCGGTCCGACGGTGAACAGCTCGACCATCCGGCGGAGGCTCAATCGCCCGGTATGCACGAGCCGGTCCAGGGCCAGGGCGACGGCCGTCTCGAGGCCGATGACGCCGAAGGCGGCCGAGTCGAATTCGACCCGCTTATCGTCGAGGCGATGGGGGGCGTGGTCGCTGGCGATGGCGTCGATCGTCCCGTCGGCCAAGCCCTCGACGACGGCCGCCACGTCGTCCTCGGTCCGGAGGGGTGGGTTCATCTTGAGGTTCGTGTCGTAGGGCCTTTCATAGACGGCTCGGTCCGACAGGGTGAAGTGATGGGGCGTCGCCTCGGCGGTCACGGGGAGACCCTTCTGCTTGGCCCAGCGGACGAGCTCGACGGCCGCCCGTGTGCTCACATGAGCGATATGAACGGGCGCTTCCGTCAGTCGGGCCAAAAAGATGTCCCGGGCGACGATGATGGCCTCAGCCTCGGGGGGCATACCGGGCAGGCCCAGGAGCGACGAGTAGTAGCCCTCGTTCATGGCGCCGCCCTGCGTCAGGTCGGGGTCCTCGCAGTGGTCGATGACGACCCGGTCGGTGATACGGCTGTATTCGAGGGCACACCGCAGGACCTGGGCCGAACGGATGGGCCGACCGTCGTCGCTGAAGGCGACGGCCCCGGCGTCGGCGAGCTCCCCCATCTCGGTCAGCTCCTGGCCCTGCAGGCCCCGGGTGACGGCCGCAATCGGATAGACCCGAACGACGCCGACGGCCCGGGCCCGTTCGAGGACCCACTGGGTCACGGCCGCCGTGTCGTTGACGGGGTTCGTGTTCGCCATGCAGGCGACGGCCGTAAAGCCCCCGGCGGCCGCCGCCCGGGTCCCCGTCTCGATGGTTTCCTTGTCCTCTTCACCCGGTTCCCGGAGGTGGACGTGCATGTCGATGAAGCCGGGGGCGACGACGAGGCCCCGGGCTTCGATGACCCGGTCAGCCGGGGCCCGAATATGGGGAGCGACCTCTCGGATGACGCCGTCCTCGATGAGGACGTCCCGAACGTCGTCCAGGTCCTGGGCCGGGTCGATGACCCGGCCGCCGCGAATCAAAAGCCGGTCAGCCATAGCTCGGCACTCGCGATGTCAGGGGCTGGGTGTGGAGCTCGGGAATTCGGGAGGCCGGCAATCCGGGAATCCGGCTACTTCACAACACGACGAATTTCCCGAGTTCCCGAACAACCGAATCCCCTCTCATCAATCCGACCATCGACCCCAGACCATAGACCGGCTTGGGCCCCGGGGGTCCATGGTCTATGGTCCATAGTCTGTGGTCAGATATCGAGGGTCCGATCCCGGTCCCGTCGGATTGATGAGACTGGCCGCTCCTCCCAGCAGGAGGTACAGGACGGCCATCCGGACGGCGATACCGTTGGCGACCTGATACAGGATGACCGAGTAAGGCCCGTCGGCGACCTCGCTTTCGATCTCGATGCCCCGGTTCATCGGCCCCGGGTGCATGATGAGGACGCCCTCCTTGGCGTACTTCAGGCGCTCCCGGGTCAGACCGTACCGCTGGAAGTACTCCCGGACGGAGGGAAAGCGCAGGCTGACGTGGCGTTCGAGCTGGAGCCGCAGGACCATGACGACGTCGGCCCCCTCGAGGGCCTCTTCGAGACGGTACGTCACCCGAACGGGCCACCGGCGGAAGACCGGCGGCAGGAGCGTCGGCGGCCCGCAGAGCCACACCTCGCTCCCCATCTTGTGCCACAGGAAGACATTGGACCGGGCGACCCGACTGTGGAGGATGTCGCCGACGATGGCGACCTTCAGGCCGTCCAGGCGACCGAGCCGCTCCCGGACCGTCATGGCGTCCAGGAGGGCCTGAGTCGGATGTTCGTGACTGCCGTCGCCGGCGTTGATGACGCAGGCGTCGATGTAGTTCGTGATGAAGTGGGGAGCGCCGGCGCTCCGATGCCGGACGACGATGGCGTCGGGGGCCATCGCCTGGATGTTGAGGACCGTGTCGAGAAACGTCTCGCCCTTGGAGACGCTACTGGTCGAGACGGAGAAGCTGACGGTGTCGGCGCTCAGACGCTTGGCGGCGATCTCGAAGGACGTCCGGGTCCGGGTCGAGGGCTCGAAAAACAGGAGGACGACCGTCTTGCCCCGGAGGGCCGGGACCTTCTTGACGTCCCGCTGGGAGACCTCCTTCATGGCGGCGGCAACGTCTAAGACCGTGAGAATCTCCTCCCGGCTCAGGGGCTCGATGGCCAGCAGATGCCGCCGATGCCATTGGCCTGGGCTCGTCATGTCCAAGGTCGGTTCGGTCCTACCCGTCATACCAGGGCCTCGGGGTCCAGGGGTTCGGTCCGCCGGGCGACGACGACGCCGTCCCGGCCGTCGGTTTCCCGAAGGAGGACGTGAACGATTTCGTCGAGTTCGGTCGCCACAAACTGGCCGACGACGTCCGCTTGAATGGGTAACTCCCGATGGTCTCGGTCGATGAGGACAAACAGTCGGACCGTCCGGGGCCGGCCGTAGTCGACGAGCTCATCCAGGGCCGCCCGAATGGTCCGACCCGTGAACAGGACGTCGTCGACGAGAAAGACGGGGCGGTCCGTGACTCGAAAGGGGAGTTCCGTCTTACGGACGAGGGGGGCCGGTCCGATTTGGGTCAGGTCGTCCCGGTACAGCGTGATATCCAGGACGCCCAGGGGGAGGGTCACGCCAGTGACGTCCCGGAGGAGGGCCTGGAGCCGCTGGGCCAGGGGGAGACCCCGGGTCCGGATGCCGACCATGACGGCCTGGGCGATCTCCCGGTTAAATTTCTCGGCAATCTCATGGGCCATCCGACTCAACGTCCGACTCATGTCTTCAGGGGTCATGACGATCCGCATCGGCAGTCCCTCGAGATGGACGTCGGATTCGGGCCGGAGCCTCGGAGTCTCTACGCCCCGAGACTCGCCCTTTGCCGCAAGTATTATCGTCGGAAAAAGGCGAGGAGAATCCCCCATATGGCGACTAACTGGCCCGCCCAGAAGATGAACATCCAACGGATGAGGTCGGCCTTGAGCTCGGCGATCTCCTGGCGGAGCTTAGCCGTCTCTTCCGCCAACCGCCGCTCAAATCGCTGTTCCAGGGACGTGATGCGCTCGTTCATCTTGCCGATTTCCTCGGCCAGACGGCGTTCGAAGGTCTGCTCCAGGGACGTGATCCGTTCGTGGACCCTGCCAATTTCCTCAGTGATCTGTTCGTTCACCTTGCCGATTTCCTCGGTGATGCGGGCATTGACCTTGCTGATTTCCTCGGTGATGCGGGCGTTGACCTTGGCGATCTCCTCGGCCAGGCGCCGTTCAAAAGTCTGCTCCAGGGACGTGATGCGCTCGTGGACCTTGCCAACTTCCTCAGTGATGCGGGCGTTGACCTTGCCGATTTCCTCGGTGATGCGGGCATTGACCTTGCCGATTTCCTCGGCCAGGCGCCGTTCAAAAGTCTGCTCCAGGGACGTGATGCGCTCGTTCATCTTGCCGAACTCCTCGGTGAGCCGTCGTTCAAACCGTTCCACGACCAGAGAGAACATGTCGGTCCGCGCCTGGTCGATCACCGCATTCATGAGGTCAGCTAAGGCGTCTGAGCCTTCGTCGCCCAGCCGATCCCGGAGGGCCTTCGGGATCGTGATGACTGGCATCATTCGCCTCCTGGGCCTATCTTTCTAATCCAAATCATACATTGATTCTCTTCCCCTGCCAAGAAGAATCCCAGCCAAGAAGCATCCCTGACCGTACGTCGAGGCCGATCGATGCTTACGGTCTGTCCCTGGTCCAGGCCCCTGTGGGGGGCTTTGTTGCTTGTCGGGACCCTGAGTGGCATGTCCGGTTTCGGAGCGGCGCCCATGTCTGGGAAGAAGCCTCTGGACATGAAGACGATCCTGTCCTGGAGCCTGCCGACCGAGGTCGCCTTATCGCCGGATACCAAGCATGTCGCCGTCGTCGTCCGGACGACGGATTGGGAAAAGAGTCGCTACCGTTATGAACTCCGTCTCCTGAGCGTCTCGGACGGGACCTCTCGTCTGCTCCTCCCGCCTGGAAAGGACATCCGCCATCTCCAGTGGCGTCCCGACGGCCAGGCCCTGGCCTTCATCACGGACCGGACCGGCTGGACCGAACCCGAGGACGAGGCAAAGGATGAGAAGGAGACGTTCCCCCAGGTATGGGTCTGGAGGACGGACGGGGGCTTACCCCAGCCGGTGACGGACCTCCCCCGGGGCGCCCGGGCATTCCGCTGGGCCCCCGACGGCCGGGCCCTCATCGTCCTGACGGAGTACCCGAAGCCGGCCGCCGAAAAGGAATACGAGCGATACCGGAAGAAGCGAAAGCTCGACGAGGAGGTCGTCGACCGGGAAAAGTATCCCCGGGCCTTTGTCCGGGTGCCCGTCGAGGAGTCGCCGAGCCGTCCGACGCCGGAATGGCTCTACGTCGGCGACTTCGGCATCGAGGACTTTGACGTCCACCCCCGAGAGCCCTGGCTCGTGTTTGCGACGAACTATACGGGCAAGCCCGACGACATGATGAGGTTCGACCTCTGGGTCCTGGACATTCCCGCCGGGACGGCCCGTCCCCTGACGGACGCCCCGGGCTTTGAGCTCCGCCCCCGCTTCTCCCCCGACGGCACGAAGCTGGCCTTCCTGGCCTTATGGGACCCCAGGTATAGCTACGCCCGGACCGACGTCGTCGTCCTGACGGCGGACTGGGCCCGTCTGGACCGACCCGTCCCCCGGGAGCAGTGGCAGTTCGTCAGTGCCGTCACGGACGCCGAGGCCCGAGACTTCCGGTGGCTCCCCGATGACCGACTGGCCGTCCAAGCCGAAAAGGGCGTCTGGGAGTGGATCTTTGAAGTCCGACCGGGCGTCTCGTCCTACGGGATCCTCTTGGGGGACCAACGGGTCGTGCAGACCTTCGATATCGTCCCGACAAAGCCGGACCCCTGGGTCGCCGTCTGGGAGAACGCCGAGACGCTGCCCGACGTGTGGGTCCTTTCCGCGAAAGGCGAACCCCGGCGGCTGACGGACTTGAATCCCGACTTTCGCGACTACGCCCTGGCCCCCCAGCGGGTCATCCAATGGACGAGCCGGGACGGAAAGACCATCGAGGGTATCTTCGTCGAACCCCTCACGCCCCCGCCGCCGGGCCCGAAGCCGCCTCTGCTCGTCGCCGTCCACGGGGGCCCCAACGCCCGGGTCGCCAATACCCTTCGGCAGTACCTCTACTTTCAGTTCTTTGCCGCCCACGGCTACGCCGTCCTGGCCCCCAACTTCCGGGGAAGCTCGGGCTACGGCCATGCCTTCGCCATCGCTAACTTCAAGGACCTCGGCGGCGGCGACTTCCAGGACATCCTGGCCGGCGTCGACTACGTCGTCGCCCAGGGCTGGGCCGACCCCGAGCGGATGGGCATCTTCGGGGGGAGCTACGGCGGCTACATGACCAACTGGGCCATCACGCAGACGAACCGCTTCAAGGCGGCCGTCTCGATGTTCGGCATCTTCAACCTCATCACCGACTTCAGCAATTCCTACCTCCCGAGCTGGGAGCCCGACTACCTGGGCGACTACTACTGGAACGACCTGGAGACCTACCTGAAGCACTCGCCGGCCCTGTATGTCAGGAACGTCCAGACGCCCGTCCTGATCATTCACGGCAAAGAAGACCCCAACACGTTTATCAGTAACTCCAAGGAGATGTACCAGGCCCTCCAGTTTCTGAAAAAGACGGTCGAGTTCGTCGTCTACCCCCGGGAGGAGCACGGCCTGCGGGAGCCTCAGCATAAGCTGGACGAAATGCGTCGGGTCCTGGCCTGGTTTGACCGCTACGTCCGGGGCCAGCCTCGCTACTGGCTCGAAGACGAAGTCGAGGCCGAGGGGTGGAAGCTCCGGGTCGTCGCCTGGAAGCCTCTGGCGGATGAAATGGCCGCCCCCCGGCCTTCGTCGCCCGAGGGCTCGGCCTATGAGCTTGAGCTCATCCTGACCCCGACGTCTCAAGCGAAGGCGGACCTGACGCTGGTCGTCTGGAAAGAGGGCCTCTCAGATTTTCAGGTCGAGACGAGTGACGGGACCGTCCTTCTTCCGACGGCCATCTTGGAAAAGCTTTGGGGGACGACGGCTTACCTGGAGGGTCGGGACCTGGCCTGGCACCTGGCCCGGGGCGACGGCCGGGGCCTGCCCCGATCCTACGCTATCCGCTTGGCCTTCCGGGTCCCGAAAGAAGGGACGACCCCACCGATGTTCCGCCTTCGGGGGTTCCCGGCTGTCTTCTTGGCGACCCCCTGACGCGGACAGATCCGGGGCCCATAGGGTAGCTTGTTCCCTCGACGCCCATCGGCTATCCTAAAGTTATCCTACCAGACACCGGGTGGGCCGAGGTGGTCCCCGCCCACCGTGTCGGACAGGAGGCGCCGTCCGTGCCCCGTAATTGGGCCTACGGGGACGTCGGGTGGATCATCGCCGGCTTGATCGTCGTCGTCGCCCTGTACCTGCTCGTGCGGACCTTGCTCTACACGGTCCGCCTGGTGACTATCGTGGGCTTCTCAGGACTGGTCGCCGCCGTCACCTGGTGGGGACTGAGCTGGGTCGAGTCCCGATTGGGACCTGCATGGCAGGAGTTTTTCGCGTACCGGTGGGTCGAGCCCTTCCACGTCCAAGTCAGCCTGACCAAGCTGGTCCTTTCGGCGGCCGTCGGGCTTTTCATCCTGTGGCGGTTGACGAATCCCCTGTCAGCCCGTTAAGCCTCCCACGGACCTCCAGATGCCACCCGGACCCCCTGTCAGGACCCGATACGATGGCTTGGATCGTCTTTGACGCCCGAAAGATCCGAGACTACGGGGTCGGTACCCATATCCAGGGACTCCTGCCGGCCCTCATGAGGCAGGCCCCGCCATCCTTTCAGTGGCTCCTGCTGGCCCCCATGGAAGCTCAGCCTCTGCTGGCGTCCCTGCTCCCCGATACGGGCTCTACGGTCCGGGTGGAGTGGACTCGGGCTCGACCCTTTGAATGGCGCACCCACGTCGAAATCCCCTGGCGGGTCCGACGTCACGTCGACGGACCCTGCGTGTTCCATGCCCCCTATTTTCCCGTTCCAATGGGCCTCCGGTGCCCAGTCGTCTTGACCCTGCATGACGCCATCCTCCTGGAAGTCTGGCCCCGTCGGGCCGGGCCTTGGGTCGCCCGCTTCGCCCGATGGCTGATCGGCTGGAGTGCCGAACGGTCCGCTTGCGTCGTTACCGTCTCTCAGACGGCTGCCCGTCAGATCTTGCATTACTTTCCTGGGCTGGCGGACAAAATCCACGTCATCCCGAATGGCATCCATCCAGCCTTTAGGGTCCCCATCGGAACCGACGAAGTCGAACGACAATGCCGAACCCTGGGCCTCCCGCCGAGGGAATACCTCCTCTACGTGGGCAATGATAAGCCCCACAAAAACCTGCATCGCCTGATCGAGGTCTGCATCGACTTGTGGCGGCAACAGCTCATGACCCACCGCCTAGTCCTCGCCGGGATGCCTGAGGCCGCCTGGCGACGGACCGTCCGACGGTACTATCCTTGGACTCAACTCGGCTGGGTCCGATGGGTACCCTACTGCGACGTCGAGACCCTCCGGGCGGTCTACGCCGGCGCCGCCGCCCTGGTCCAGCCTTCCCTGGACGAGGGCTTCGGCCTGCCCGTCGTCGAGGCGATGGCCGTCGGGACTCCCGTCGTCTGTAGCCGGGCCGGGGCCCTTCCCGAGGTCGCCGGCGACGCGGCCGTGTACTTCGACCCTACGGACCCCACCGAGATGGCCCAGGCGATCCGCCGGGTCTTGGAAGACCAGGACCTACGTTCGGCCTGTCGGGAACGGGGCCGCCGGCGGGCCTGTCAGTTCCGATGGGAAGACGCGGCCGACCGCTTTCTGGCGTTGTACGACCGGCTGTGGATCCTCGGGGCACGGACGGTATGACGGCCTATCAGTCGAGCCGAACCCACCGCTCCGGCCGACCGTTTAATTTCTTGAAGGCGGCCATCCCGCGTCCAATCTTTTGGATCGGAGGCGGTTATTGCATGATTTTGATGGCCAATTTTTGCCTAAATTACGTAAATAAGACGATATTTTATTCCTGATCACGGAGTCAAGGCGCCGGCACGCGATTTGCAATGGGATACGTGGTCATAAGAAGCCCCGTCGAGCGTCGGATCAAGACCGAACACTGACATTCGAAGTCGCCCCGCATGACCAGACTTTTGTCTTGGGGGAGGTTACCATGGACATTCGTCGGCTCCATCGGTTCCGTATGAAACGCTGGGCCTTTGGATGCCTCCTGGGTCTGCTGATATGGGGAACCCACGCGGCGTGGGGGCAGGTCCAGACGGGGAGCATCCTGGTCAAGGTCCGGGACCCCGAGGGCAAGCCCCTCCCGGGCGTGACGGTGACGATCACGAGTCCCGTCCTGGTCGCCGGTCAGATGGTCGGCGTGACGGACGTCAACGGCGTGTATCAATTTCCGCTCCTGCCGCCAGGCATATACACCGTCAAGCTGGAGATGAGCGGATTTCGGACGGTCACCCGGGAGGGTATCCGGGTCGCCGTGGCCCAGACGGTCCTGGTCGACGAGGCGATGACGGTGGCGGCCGGCGGAGAGGTGACCGTCGTGGGCCGCTCGCCGACGGTGGACGTGACGAGCACGAAGGAGAGCGTGAACGTCACGCGAGAAGTCCTGCAGAACGTGCCGGGCGGTCGGGACATCTGGAACTTACTGGAGTACAAGACGCCGGGCCTGGTGACGGACCGCATCGACGTCGGCGGTAGCGAGTCGGGCCTCCAGGCGGGATTCACGTCCAAGGGCACGGTCCCGGCCCAGAACACACAAGCCCTGAACGGGGTCAACGTGACGGACCCCGAGGCCATCGGGTTTGCCGACTTCTACTACGACTACGATAGCTTCGAGGAGGTCCAAATCTCGACGGCCGGCCACCCCGTCGAGGTCGGGACGCCGGGCGTGTACGTGAACATGGTGACCCGGCGGGGGACGGACCGCCTGCAGGGTCAGCTGGCCGGCTACTATCAGGGCGGCAAGGAGGGCACGCTGTTCGGCATCAAGCTGAACACGCAGTCGAGCAACGTGACCGACGAGCTTCGGCGGCAGGGGATTCAGGAGACAGGCTTCAAGTTCCTGCAGGACGCCACGCTTCAACTCGGGGGTCCGCTGATCCCGAGCGCCCGGCAGAAGCTCCGGTTCTTCACGTCGGGCCGCATCTGGCGGGTGCATCGCTTCGTGCCCGGCTTTGTGGACGAGCAGGGCAACCCCGTCGTCGAGTCGACCGACATGCCGTCGATCCTGTTCAACCTGACGTATCAGGTCGCCCCGAAGCACACCCTGGATGCCTTCTACACCCGCCAGTGGTATGACAAACCCCAGCGGGGCGCCAGCGCTTTGAACACGCCGCTGTCGAACTGGAAGGAAGACGACACCTTTGACATTTACCAACTGGCCTGGAACGGCTCTTTCGGCTCGAATCTCTTTGTCGATGCCCGGGTCAGCTTTGTCGACATCTTCTTCCCCCTGTATATCAAGGAGGAAGCCAAGCGCCGGGGTCTTCAGTCGACGACCGAGCTGACGACCGGAAAGGTCACGGGGGCCAACACCCTCCAGTTCATCTTCAACCGGCATCGTCTCCAGTCGAAGGTCGTCGCCACATACTTCGTCGAGCGGTGGCTGGGCGGCCGGCATGAGTTCCACCTCGGCTGGGACTTTTCATACAACCCCAACAGTTACGAGGGCACGGCCATCGACGACGTGAACCTCTACACCTTCAACGGCGAGCCTGCCTTTGTCCTCCTGTGGAACACGCCCGTGGACGTCAAGCGGAACACCCAGTTCAACGCCGTCTTTGCCTCGGACACGTACCTGATCGGTCGCTTCAGCTTCTACGTCGGGGCCCGGCTCGAGAACGTCCGGGGCTGGCTCCCGGCCCAGTCGAGCCCGGCCGGCAACTTCGCCCCGGCCCGGAGTTTCCCCGAAATGGACGTCATCAGTTGGACGAACGTCTCTCCCCGGCTGGGCGTCGTCTACGACCTGACGGGGGACGGCAAGACGGCCCTGAAGCTGAACCTGTCCCGCTACTACTACCAGATCAGTACGGGTGACACGGACCCCGTGAACCCGAACTCGCTGGGCGGCGAATTCCGCGTCTGGGTCGACTTAAACGGAGACAAGAAATTCCAGAAGGGCGAAGAGGGTCCTCTACTCTTTGCCTTCGGGGGCGTCCTGACGAGCCTGGCACCGGACCTCAAACAGCCGTATACGAACGAGCTCGTCGTCGGCTTCGACCGGGAGCTCATGGAGGACCTCCGGTTGAGCCTCACGTTCACGTACCGGCAGGAGCGGCGGCTCCTGGGCATCGAGAACGTCGGCGTCCGCTGGGTCCCGACGACCGTGACGGACCCGGTCACGGGGAATCCCATCACGGTCTACAATCAGGACCCGGCGACCATCGGCCAGGACCGGTTCGTCGTCCGCAACGCCAAGGAACTCGACCAGAACTACCGGGGCTTGGATATCATCGTCGAGAAACGCTTCTCCCGCCGGTGGCAAATGCTGGCCTCCCTGACGCTCTCCCGCACGACGTCGAATCGGGTCGCCCCGGGCTCGAGCTTCGACATCTTCGGGATCGGTGCCCTGGCCATCGACCCGAACAACCTCGTCAACGCGAAGGGTCAGCCCTACTGGGACCGGCCTGTCATCTTCAAGCTGTCGGGCAGTTACTTGCTCCCGTGGGACGTCAACCTGGCCGGCAACTTGCGGGTTCAGTCGGGTCAGCCCCGGAACCGTCTCCTGACGGTCGACCTCAACCAGGGTCCCGTGACCGTGTTTGCCGTCCGGCCGGGCGAAGACCGGTATGACACCGTCTTCACGCTGGATATGCGGCTCTCGAAGATCTTTCGGCTCCCGGGCGGGCGGTCCTTGGAGCTCATGGTGGACGGTTACAACCTGACGAACTCCAACGTCGTCCTGAACGCCGTCGAATTGACGGGGCCGGCATACGGCACGCCCCTTCAGATCATCGCCCCCCGGATTTTCCGGATCGGGGGCCGTCTCCAGTTCTAACCCCGAACCCTCCAGACGGACGGGCGGTGAAACCCGCCCGTCCGAATCCTCACCCCATCTGCCCGGAGGATGAGCATGCATCGCACTCGCGGCCGGAAACTTGTTCTACCCTTCTGGGGACTCCTCCTGTCGATTTTAGTCCAAAGCGCCACTGCCTCGGCCGAGGGGTGGACCGAACCCGTGGCGACCTACTCCATCGTGGCCATCGACAAGGCGGCCAACGAGATGGGCGTGGCCGTCCAGTCCTGCTATTTTGTCGTCGGCCCGACGGTCATCTGGGCCGAGCCCGGCGTCGGCGCCATAGCGACCCAGGCTTACGTGGACGTGTCTTATGGTCCCCTCGGCCTGGCCCTCCTGCGGGGCGGCAAGACGGCCCCCCAAGCCCTCGAGGCCCTCTTGGGGGCCGACCCCGACCGGGAACTCCGGCAGGTCGCCGTCGTCGACACCGAGGGCCGCATCGCCGCCCACACGGGTCGCCGGGCGACGCCGGCAGCCGGCCATCGGACAGGGCCGGACTACTCGGCCCAAGGGAACCTCCTGGCCAACGACCGGGTGTGGCAAGCGATGGGGGACGCCTTCGAGCGGACGAAGGGGTCTCTGGCCGAGCGGTTCCTAGCGGCCCTCGAGGCGGCCGAGGCCGAGGGCGGGGACCTCCGGTGCCGGCAGTCGGCGGCCATGAAGATCGTCCGGGTCCGGCCCGAGGGACCCGACTGGCGGAACGTCGTCCTGGACCTGCGGGTCGACGACCATCCCCAGCCGGTCGCAGAACTCCGCCGGTTATACCGGATCTGGCGGGGCATTCAGCTCTTCTGGTTCGAGGCCGGTCGTCGGATGGAGCAGGGCGACATCGATGGGGCCCAACGGGCCTTCGAACAGGCCGTCGCCCTGGCACCGGAGAAGACCGAGTGGCGCTTCTGGCACGCCGTCCGTCTAATCGAGCACGGCCGCGTCGAGCAGGGTATCCAACTCTTGAAGGACTTAGTCGCTCGGGAGCCCCAGTATCGAACCCTGTGGGAACGGCTTCAGGGCACGGGGACGTTTAAGATCGACCCGCCCGTCTGGGAGCAGGTCCGGCAAGCCATCGCCGGGCGGTAAGGACAGGCAAACAAGGTATCGGCCCTTGGCTGGGCACTGGTCATGCCTGTACCTTCAACGATGTCCGGCCAATCCCCTCCAAGTCCGGATTCACAGGATGGTGAAGGCCTGCTCGACGGTCGCCCGCTTGTCCGAGAACTTGTCATGGACGACGGTGACGACTTTGTACGAGCCCTTCTTCAGACCCGAGAACCGATACGTGAAGGTCAAAGCGACCTCCGTGTTGAAGTTCCAGGAGCGGAAGTTCAGGTCGGCAAAGCCGGTCTGACCGCCCAGGACCTTGCCGGCGGCGTCCTTTACGGTAAAGTCGGCCGAAAAGCCAAACTCGTACAAGCCGGTCGGGTTCTTTTTCAGCGTGTACCCGACAGGCTCCAGGTACAGGTAGATCGGCTCCCCGGTTCGGAAGGCGGCCGTGGGCCGGGGGTCGTAGATGCCGTAGCTGTTGCCGGTCCCGCGGACAAACTGCACGTTATTCAGGAGGAGTGGGACTCGTTGCCAGAAAGCCTCCAGGGAAGCCCGGAGGGCTCGGTATTCCTGTGCGAAGTCCGCGCCGGCCGGGGGCCGACCCTGACCGGTCCCCAGAAGCAGGGCCGTCCCGATGAGGACTGCCGCGACGATGGTTTTCGTCTCCTTCATGAGATTCCTCGCACGGACATGATGCTGGGTGGTGGGCCTTCGGTTTTCAAGATGTAGGTATTATCGAACGAAGTAGCCGCATTGTTGCGGGAGTGCAGACCGGTCATGCCGTCCCCCGGAGCCGAAGCGTCCAGTCCCGCAAGGCGACCAACAGGTTTCGGACAAGCGTCCGGGTCGGCTCGTCGATCAGGCGGCCCTCGGCGTCGAACTTTTCCTGGGCGCGGGCCACGAGGACCTGGGGCCGGTTCAGGACATAGGCGTCCAGGGACGTCAGGACCTGTCGGAGGTGAAGCTGGGCCCGGACCGTCCCGTAGAGGCCCGTCGAAGCGCCCATGAGGGCGACGGGCTTTCCCTGGAAGGAATTGTCTCCGGGCGGCCGGGACGCCCAGTCGATGGCGTTCTTGAGGACGCCCGGGACGGACCAGTTGTGTTCGGGAGTCGCGATCAGCAGGGCGTCGGCCTGCCGGATGGCCGTCTTCAGGGCCGCCACGGAGGGAGGCAGGCCCTGCTGTTCGACGTCCATGTCGTACGGCGGGATGTCCCGCAAGTCGAAGACCTCCAGGGTCATCCCGTCGGGCAAGAGTTCCTGGGCGGCTCGGAGCAGGGCCCGATTGTAGGAGCCCCGCCGCAGGCTTCCGGCGATGCCGAGGACCCGAACGACCTCCATGACGGCCCTCCGATTCCAATCCGATGGGCGCATTTCATAGCGAGCCACCGGTCCCAGAGTACCCAAAACGCCGCCCGTCATCCGCCGTAGTACCAGCCCGTGTCCCACATCACGAGGGGCTTGGCGTCCGGACGGCGCACACCGGCCTCGACGACCTCAGCGACGTAGACCGTGTGGTCCCCCCGGGCGACCTTATCGACGACCCGGGCCTCCCACCAGGCCGGGAGTTCGACCAGCAAGGGCGCTCCCGTCGCAGGTCCTGGCTCGAAGGGATGGCCCGAAAGCTTGCCGTCCTCCACCTTCGTCGTGCGGAAGAAGTCCTGGGCGATGGCCTTCTGATCGGCCGCTAAGACGTTGACGGCAAAGGCGCCCGTCCGCTCGATCAAGGCGTGGAGATGACTGCCGACCTTGATGCCGACCATCACCAACGGGGGCTCAAAGGACGCTTGGGACAGCCAATTAACCGTACCGGCGGCGACCTCGTCGCCGTCGGCCGCCGTCAGGACATACAGGCCATAGGTGATCATGCGGAGGGCCCGCTTCTTGGCTTCCACGTCCATGAGAGACCTCCTCGGAACGCTGGCCATCATGCCAGCCTCTTCGATAGGGCAACGACGTGCTGGAGGGGACGGGGTTCAGTGCAGAAGACGCAGGATACAGGATGCGGGATGCAGGATGCAAGATGCGGTGTGTTAACAGAGCTGTTCGGGAGGTGAGAAGTGAGATGGAGAGCGGAAAGGGTACCTCCGCGAAAGCGCGATGTTTCAAGCAGTCGGCCGATGGGCAGGTCGGCAGAATAGGCAGATGGGCAGTCGGCAGGTCGGCCGATGGGCCGGTCGGGCGACGGGCGTCTATCCCCGGCCCACCGGCCGTCATGCCGGTGGCTTCCGGAGAGAGCCCGCCGTCCTGCGGGCGTCACCCTCATGCACCGCCCGTCCTGGCCGGGTCATCCGGAGGAAGCTTGAAACATCGAGGTCGCCGGGCCACCGTTTTCCCGGAGGGGAAACGCATTTCTCCCAACCGAACGGATCTGTTCACACTTCGCATTCGGCACTGAACGCCGAGTCGGCCCTCTGTCCCCAGGCCGTTGGATCCTGGATGGCTTCCCTGTATACTGAACACGTTGGCAATTCGGGAATTCGGCCGTTCGGTAATTCGGCTACTTCACGACGAATTGCTCGGATTCCCAAAGTATACAAGCTAACAATGAACTCGTCTCAAGAGTCCCTGATCTCAGAGAAAGGAGCTCTGGATCAAGGCCCTCACCCGGCCTTCTCCCCCAGGGAGAAGGTTTTGAGGTGAGTTCGATGGAGTGTAGGGATGCCTCTTTACAGGGATTATGCAGGGTGGACCATCGGCGGCGTCATCAGCCTGCTCGGCGTCCTCGGATGTGCAGGCCCAGCCGTGAAGACGCAGGTCCTCCTGCCAGCCCGGTATCCCGAGGCCGTCCGGTACCGGAACGTGGTCGTCCTACCTATGGCAGGTCCTGAGGGATACGCCCTGGCCGCTGAGATCGAGACTCGCCTGAAGGGCCTTTGGGTCGAAGGGCGGCCCTACTTTTCGGTCCGGGCTCCGGAGAGTCTCCCGGCTCAGTTATCCGGCGACCCCGGTGAATTGGCCCGATGGGGCCGGCGTTTCGGTGTCGAAGGTCTTTATACGGGGACCGTGACCGTCGCGGACGTAGACGATCAACCATACACAGAACAGCGTCGGGAGTGTGTCCAGTGGGAGGGGAAGAAGTGCGTCCGCTACGAGTCCGTTCCGGTTTACTGCATCGAGCGAAAGGCGATATTCGTTTTTATTCCCCGCCTGATCGACGTCGCCACGGGTCGCGTCGTCTACAGCCGGGACATCCGGGGAACGGCCGCCCGGCGGGCTTGCCCAGACCGCCGGGAAACCCTCCCGACCCCGGGCGAGCTCCTGCGAGCGGCCCGGCAATGGGCCCTCGATGAATTCTTGACGGACGTAGCGCCTCGCTACGCCGTCGTGCGGATTCCCCTCATGACCGATGAGGAAGCCGTCCCGGACCCCGAAGCGCGAGGCCTCCTCGAGGGAGGTATCCGATGGGCTCGGGATGGCCGACTCGACCGGGCCTGTGAAGACTGGCGGCGTGCTTACGAACGGGCTCCCTTGGCCGTCCCAGTCCTATACAATCTGGGCGTCTGTGCGGAGGCGACCGGGAACCTCCGAGAAGCCCTATCATGGTTCACTCAGGCGGCTCGCCAGGCTGGCGGCGACCGGCGAGTCCGGGCGGCCATCGAGCGGGTCCGTCAGCGGATGGAGGCCGAGGCCGCCGTCCAGCCATAGCCGCCCACCCCCGGTGGGGGTGTCCGGTGTTTAGGGTCAGGGATCAGGCTTTGCCTGGTCCCCCTAAAAACCCGACATTCAACACCTTGCATCCTGCATCTGGTACCCTATATTCTGCATCTCATACCTCGTAGTACTCTCGCAGGGCGGCCGCCGTGAAATGGAATCCTTTGATCTTTCGGGAATATGATATCCGGGGCGTCGTCGGTTCGGACATCGACGAGGACTTTGCCTACGCCCTGGGCCGGGCCTTCGGGACTTATGTACGTCGCCGCATGCGGCATGTCTTGGCCGTCGGGCGGGACTGCCGCCACAGCTCCGAGCCCTTATTTCGGGCGCTGGCCCGGGGCCTCATGGATAGCGGGTGCGACGTCGTCGACGTCGGCGTCGTGCCGACACCCCTCCTGTACTTCTCGTTGTTTGTCCTGCCCGTCCAGGGGGGCGTCCAGATCACGGCCAGTCATAACCCACCCGAGTTCAACGGCTTCAAGCTCTGCGTCGGTAAGGACACCCTGTACGGGCCCCAGATCCAGGAAGTCCGTCAACTCATGGAGTCAGGGGACTTCATCGCCGACGGGCCGGGGTCGCTTCGGACCGAGCCGGACATCATCGGCCAGTACGTCCAGCACGTCTTGGACAACCTGAACGTCGGCCCTCGGCGGGTCCGGGTCGTCGTCGACGCCGGCAACGGCACGGCCGGCCCCGTGGCACCCGTCCTGTACGAGCGGATGGGGGCCGAGGTCACGTGCCTCTACTGCGAGATGGACGGCTCATTCCCGAATCACCACCCCGACCCGGTCGTCCCGGAAAACATCCGGGACCTCCGGGCCAGGGTCCTGGAAGTCGGGGCCGACCTGGGGATTGGCTTCGACGGCGATGCCGACCGCATCGGGGTCGTCGACGAACGGGGCGAGATCATCTGGGGGGACCAGCTTTTGATCATCTTCGCCCGGGACCTCTTGAGCATCCAACGGGACGTGCCCATCATCTTTGAGGTCAAGTGTACGCTCCTCCTGGAATGGGAGATCGAGCGTCTGCGCGGAATTCCCGTGATGTGGAAGGCCGGTCACTCCCTGATCAAGGCCAAGATGCGGGAACTGGCGGCGCCCCTGGCCGGCGAGATGAGCGGCCACATGTTTTTTGGCGACCGCTACTTCGGCTACGACGACGCCATCTACGCCGGCGCCCGTCTGATCGAGATCCTCTCCCACAGCCAGCAACCCCTCTCGGCCTTCCTGGCCGACCTGCCGAAGACGTATGCGACGCCTGAGATCCGGGTCTACTGTCCCGACGAGGTCAAGTTCCGGGTCGTCGAGCGGGTCACGGACCATTTCCGTCGGCTCGGCCGGCCTCTCGTCGACGTCGACGGCGTCCGGGTCAAGTACGACGACGGGTGGGGTCTCGTGCGTGCGTCTAATACTCAGCCGGCCCTGGTCCTGCGGTTTGAGGCCCTTTCCGAAGAAGCCCTCCGGCGGATTCAGGACGAGATTTACGGGGTCGTGTACGCTACGCTCCGGGCCTTCGGCGTCCCGACGACGGGCTCCCCGATGGGTCATTAGGACCGGAGGCCGGCCCGACCGAAGGGCATCGCTACGTCTCATCCCACCTTCCCCTGAGGCTTCCCTGGCCAAGTCCGCCGGTTTGGCCTATGATCCCCATACCCCGGCCGTCCCCGGGTCGCGAAGGGTCATCCGGGGGTCCGGGAATCGGGGAGTTCGGCCGTTCGGCCGATAGGCCGTTTTCATTTCAGCCCCGTTCGCCGGCGAGTGGAGCTGGGATGAGGATGAATCTTCGGACTCCCGAATTCCCGGAGTGCCGATTTCCCGAGGGAATCCCGTATGGCTGAATCCAAAACGCTGGTCATCGTCGAGTCGCCCGCCAAGGCCCGGACGCTGGCCCGGTATCTCGGGCCCGGCTACGTCGTCCGGGCCTCGAAGGGCCACGTGAAGGACCTGCCGAAAAACAAGCTGGGCGTGCAGGTCGAGAAGGACTTTGAGCCCCAGTGGGTCGTCGTCGAGGGCCGGGGCCCCGTCTTGAAGGAGTTGAAAGAAGCGGCCCAGGCCGTCGACCGCATCCTCCTGGCGACGGACCCCGACCGGGAGGGGGAGGCCATCAGCTATCATATCGCCCAGGAACTCGAGCCTCTCGGCAAACCCATCGCCCGGGTCTGGCTTCGGGAGATTACCCAGCGGGGCGTCGCCGAGGCCCTGAGGGAGCCCCGGGAGATCGACCCGAACCTCGTGGAAGCGCAGTTTGCCCGTCGGATTCTCGACCGCCTCGTCGGCTATCAGATCAGTCCCCTCCTGTGGGACAAGGTCTGGCGGGGTCTGAGCGCCGGCCGCGTCCAGTCGGTCGCCCTCCGGCTGATCGTCGAACGAGAGCGGGAGATCGAGCGGTTCGTCCCCCAGGAGTACTGGACGATCCGGGCCCTCGTCCAGCCGGACGGCCGACCCGCCTTTTGGGTCCGCCTCGTCCGTCAGGCCGGTCGGAAAATCCAGTTACCCGACGAAGCGGCCGCTCGGGCGACCGAGCAGGCCCTTCGGTCGGCCGAGTACGTCGTCCTGCGGGTCGAGAAAAGGCGCAAGCACCGCACGCCGCCTCCGCCGTTCATCACGGCCAAGCTCCAGCAGGCGGCCGCCCAGCGGTGGCGGTGGTCGGCCCAGAAGACGATGGCCATCGCCCAACGCCTCTACGAGGGCGTGGACCTTCCGCAGGGCCGGATGGGTCTGATCACCTACATGCGGACCGACAGCGTCCGCATCTCCGAGGAAGCCATCCAGGCGGCCCGGGCCTTCATCCGGGAACACTTTGGCGCCCGGGACCTCCCGGCGACGCCCCGTCGGTTTAAGGCCAAGGCCGACGCCCAGGACGCCCACGAGGCCATCCGGCCGACCCACGTGGACCTCACGCCGGACGTCGTCCGACCCCACCTCTCGCCCGACGAGGCCCGCCTGTATGAACTCATCTGGAAGCGGTTCGTCGCCAGCCAGATGGCCGACGCCGAGGTCGACGTCACGACCGTGACGGTCCGGGCCGGTGACTACGAGCTCGAGGCCCGCGGCGAGGTCCTCGTCTACCCGGGCTATCTACGGCTGTACCAGGAGGAACTCCCCGAGACCGAGGAGCCGGAAGCCGACGCCGAGCGGCTCCCGCCTTTGAAAGAAGGCGAGGTCCTCACCCTCCGGGACTTAGAGGTCAAGCAGAACTTCACCCAGCCGCCGCCTCGCTACACGGAGGCGACCCTCATCCGGGAGCTCGAACGGCGTGGGATCGGTCGTCCCAGCACGTATGCGACCATCGTGTCCATCATCCAGAACCGGGACTACGTCGTGAAAGACCGTCAGTTCTTCCGACCGACCGCCCTGGGTCGGCTCGTCTGCGACCTCCTGGAGAAGTTTTTCCCCGACATGATGGATTACGACTACACGGCCCGAATGGAGGCCTCCCTCGACGAGGTCGAGACGGGGAAAAAGCGCCGTCAGGAAATCTTGCAGGCCTTCTATCAGGTCCTCCTCCGTCAGCTCCGGCAGGCCCAGAAGGACATGCCGTCTTACAAACAGGGCGTCGAACTTTCGACGCCCTGCCCGGCCTGCGGGGAGGGGCGACTCATCCTGCGGTGGAGCCGGAACGGGGGATTTCTCTACTGTAGCCGCCAGGCCGAGGGCTGTACCTACAAGGCCGACTACGAGGCGGCCCTGACGCCGCCCCCCGCGGAGGCCCGGTCCGACGAAGAAGCACCCGCCGCTACGGCGACCCCGGCCTGCCCCCGATGCGGGCGCCCGATGACCCTGCGGAAGGACCGGCGGGATACCGTCCTGGAATGCGCCGTCTGCCAAATCCGGGCCGTTCACGGCACGTCTTGGCCGGCCGTCCGGACCGACCGCACGTGCTCGGCCGGCCACGCCCCCATCGTCCTCCGGTCGGGCCCCTACGGGTACTACTACCGGTGTACCGAGCCGGATTGCAAGGCGACGGCGCCCCTCTATGCCGACGTCCCGTGCCTGGCCGACGGCTGTCCCGGCGAGATGGTCGCCCGTTTCGCCCGGAAGGCCAACGCCTCGTCCGCCAAGCGTCGTCGGCTGTTCTATGGCTGTAGTCGCTATCCGGCCTGTAGCTTTTCCTTCTCCGGGACGATCGTCCGAAAGGCGTGTCCGGCCTGCGGTGCACCCTATCAGGTCCGATTCGGCCGGCGAACCGTCTGCGTCCGGCCGACTTGCGCCCGGAGCGTCCGCAAGGCCCCGGCCGCTACTACGGCGTCTGAACGGCCCCCTCGGGGCGCGACTTCGAAATCAAAATGATGACGCATAGTGTAGTCGCGAACGGCGACCGAGGACTGTTCGCCGTTCGCGACTCGCCATACATGGATCCATGGCCATGCCTGTTTCGGTGGCGCTCGTCCTCAGCGGCGGCGGTGCCAAGGGGGAGTTCCAGGTCGGCTTCCTGGAGGCCCTGGACGAGGCCCGGCTGGACCTTCGGTTCTGCTTCTTCACGGGCGTGTCCGTCGGGGCCTTGAACGCGACCTGTCTGGCCCAGTATCCGGACTTCTCGGAAGGCGTCCGAGCGCTCCGGGCCGTATGGGACGGCATCGAGCGCAACGACCAGGTCTACACGAGTCGCATCCCCCGCAATACGGAGGGCCTCCTGAATAAGGTCCGCCTCCTGCTGGCCTTGCCCGGGCTCTTGAAGCGGCCGAGCCTCCACGATGCGGCACCCCTCCGAAAGCTTATCGAGGCGGCGGTCTCCTGGGACCGGCTGGCCGATTCGGCCCGCCACGGGTGTATCTGGGCCGTCGGCGTCACGTCCCTGACGGACGGCCGGTACTACCTCGTCAGCAACGACGAGCGGTTCGTCCGGGTCGGTCAAGAACGGTACAAGGGCACCCTGGCCCTGACCCTTGAGCGGGGCCGGCCCGGCTCGATCCCGGACCACGTCGTGGACTTCGTCCTGGCCTCGGCGTCGATGCCGACGATGTTCCCGCCCGTCGAGGTCGGGGCCCACCTCTTCGTGGACGGCGGCCTCCGGGACGTCACGCCCCTGAGCGCCCCGTTTCTGGCGGCCCGGCGTGAAATCTGCCAGCCCGAATTGATCCTCGTCGTCAACGCCTCGCCGCGGGAGACGCCCCCGTGGGACGGCCCCCGACCGCCCCGGATCACGGACATCGCCGGCCGGGGGACCGAGATCATGGTCAACGAGATCATCCGCAACGACGTCGAGGTGGCGGAGGTCCTCAACGAGCTGGCCCGGTCGAGTCCTGGGACGCCGCCCCTGCGGCTCCCCATCGTCGTCGTATGGCCGGACACGACTTTCGGCCTGGACGCCCTGGACTTCGAACGGGTCTCGGTCCGGCGTCAGCTTCGGGAGCACGGCCGGGCCAAGGGCCGCCAGCTCGTCGAGCGATTTCGGTCGTTCCTGCGGACGCGGGGCCTCCCGGAACAAGGGGACGTCCGGGGTTGGCGCGCCTGGATCGAGGCCTCAGGCCCTCGGGCCGACGCCACCTTGACGGTCCACGTGGGATAGAGGAATCCATGGAGATGGCCGGCTCCAGGCGGGCGCCCGGGCCCTACGGTCGAGCATCGGGGGCCGGCCAGAGGCGAACGGTCGCGTCTTGAATGATCTTGCCCCGTTCGTCGGCCGGTCCCGAGGCCATGTAGTTCCGGAGGGCCCCCGCGTGCAGGAAGGTGTGGACTGTCAGGACCCCCATGAGGGCCGCCCATCCGAGTCGAGCCCATCGGGGCGAGACCGAAAGTCGGAATGCCTTCCCGAGGGGCCGTCCCAGGGCCGTCACCCCCCAGAGGCTCAGGATGACGACGCCCGGATAGATGACGATCATGTTTCGGGCGTACCCGAAAAAGAGCACCGTGACGGCGAGCCGATGCAGGACGACGAGGGCCAACAAGGGTCCCAGGGGCGGAAAACGCCGAAGTCCGACGATTAGCCCCGCTCCAAAGGCGACCAGGAGGGGCCACTGAAGCCACCGCCGGTCCGGGACGAAGGCATCCGCCGCGTAGCGGACGCCCGCCAGGCCGCCGGGCCAGTCGCTGACGCCCCATCCCAGGGAAAGCCCGCTCAGCCAGCGGCCGACCTTCCGCAGGACGAGACGGCCAAACCGCGCCGGGTCCTCCTGAATCCACTGCCAGCCCAGACGGTACCCGGTGTCGTAGTAAAGCCGGGCCACGGGATCGGTCAGGGACAGCCGGCCCGTACGGGCGGCCGTCGGGACCAAGGCGGGGTCAAAGCCCCCGTCGGCCTGGGGATGATTGGCCAGCGCAAAGTTGAAGGCGTCGTACTGAGTGATGAGGGCCCAGGACCGGATAGGCGGCACCCCCGTCGACCGTAACTGGCCGTTGATCCGGCGCAGGGCCGTCGCCGTGTAGAGGGTCCACGGAACCAATACGACCAAGAGACCCAGGACCAGACCGGCCAGCCAAAGACGCCGAGCCCGGGACCACCGGGTCCGGTCTCGGAGCGTCAGATAGGCGCTCAGCAAGACGAACAGGCTGAGATGCTCGGCCCGGGCCAGGCTGGTCACCCCGCCGATGACGCCGGCCAGCAGGCCCCACGCCAGGCCGGGTCGGGCATGCCCCTCCATGAGGGCGCCCAGCGTCAGCAGAAGGCCCGCCGTATACAACGTCTCGGCGTTCGGCGTCGCGGACACCTCCAGCATGGCGAAGGAAAAGGCCAGCCAGAGGGCCGCCCAGGGGGCGAGCCCGGGAAAGCCCCATCGTCGGAGACATGCGTAGGTGAGGGCCACCGTGAAGGCGTTGACGACTGCAAAGCCCAGCTTGTAGCGCCACCCCGGCGCCGGCGGAAGGCCCCAAAGACGGAATTGAAGCCATGTGAACCAGCCCGTCAACGGTGGGTGATAAAGAACCTCAGCGTCGGCCAGCGTGCCCCGGGCCAGGCCCTCGGCGTACCGGTAGTAGGCCATGCTGTCGACGTAGTAAAAGATACTGTACGGCCAGTCTCGGTCCCGATGGCTCGTCAGGAAGGCCCCCCGGACGGCCAGGGCCAGCAAGAACCATCCCAGCGCCAAATAGATCGGAAAACTCCGCACGGGGCGACTCGACCATTCGGGAATTCGGGAGTTCAGGAATTCGACGACTCAGCCGTCTACCGGCCTATCGGCCTACCGGCTCGGGGCATCGGTGCACCCCACACCGAGATCCCTACGGAAACTCCCCCCTTTGCAGGAGGCGTTCGACCTCGGCCCGCTCGGCCTCCGTCAGCGGGGGCGAGTGGACCATGAAGACGATCAGCTTCGTCCGGGCCTGGAAGCCACGCCGCACGCCCCGCGGGACCGTCACGATGTGGCCCGTCGCCATCTGGGTCGACTGGTCGCCCAGGATCAGGTCCGCCCGGCCCTCCCACACGATCAGGACGGTATCGGCGTCCGGGGCGTGGACGGGGTAGAACTGACCGGTGTCCAGACAGACGAGCTGGACCTCCATCTGGTCCGTCCGGGCGATTTTCTTCTGGACGATGGACTCAGCGGCGAAGGCCGCCAGCACGTTCGTCTGGAGGATCATGCTCTGTAAGGTCATCGCACGGCTCCACAATGGCAATAATTGGCGAATGGTGAACGGCGACCAGCGAACGAGGCCCCACCTCCCTACCTGCCCATCTGCCTATCTGCCGATTGCCTACCTGCCGCCCGCCCGGTCCAGGGCCCGGGCCAGGTCTTCGATGAGGTCGGCCGGGTCCTCGAGGCCGACGGACAGGCGGACCAGGCGGGGATGGATGCCCAGACGGCGGCGGACTTCCTCCGGCAGGGCGGCGTGGCTCATCGTCTCCGGGTGGCTGATGAGGGTTTCGACGCCCCCGAGGCTCTCGCCGAAGGTGCAGACCCGCAGACTTCGGAAGAACTGGTCGAGGTCCAGGCCCGGCCGGACGCTGAAGGTGACCATCCCGCCGGGGCCGCGGGCCTGGCGGGCGTGAACCTCGGCGCCCGGATGGTCCGGAAAGCCCGGGAAGTATACCCGTTCGACGGCCGGGTGCTCTCGCAGGAACTGGGCGACGGCTCGGGCGTTGGCGCAGTGTCGGTCCATGCGGACATGCAGGGTCTTGATGCCCCGTAGGACGAGCCAGGCCTCAAAGGGGCTCAAGATGCCGCCCGTACTTCGCTGGACGAAACGCACCCCCTCGTACAGAGGCTCCAGGATGGGGTCCGTCCCGAAGACGACGGCCCCCCCGAGGCTGTCGCTGTGGCCGTTGATGTACTTGGTCGTGCTGTGGACGACGACGTGGGCCCCCAGCCGGAGAGGTTGCTGGAGATAAGGCGACATAAACGTGTTGTCCACGACCAGGAGGGCGCCGGCCTCCGAGGCGACCCGAGCGAAGGCGCTGATATCGGCGATCTCCAGGAGGGGATTGCTGGGCGTCTCGATGAAGACCCACCGAGTCTGACCGGGTCGAAGCCGAGCCCTGGCCTCTTCCGGCGTGACGGGATAGAAGAACTCTACGTCCAGGTCCCAGGCCCGGAGGACCGATTGAAATAGCCGGTACGTGCCGCCGTACACGTTCAAGGCGACCAGGACGTGGTCCCGGGGGCGGAGCGTCATCGCCAGGGCCGTGATGGCGGCCATCCCGGAGGCAAAGGCGCAGGCCCACCGACCGTCTTCCAAAGCGGCCAGGTTTTGTTCCAAAGCCTCTCGGGTGGGGTTCTGGACACGAGAATACTCGTAGGGCGAGGGGACGTGCAGACCGACCTGACGATACGTAGACGTCAGGTAGAGAGGCGGCGTCACGGCACCCGTCGTCGGGTCCGGGGACTGTCCGACATGGATGGCCCGGGTCGCCCACCGCCATCGGCGGACGACGTCCTCGTCCTTGAGGCTCATGGAGAGAACCCAAAACCGGGGGGCACCTGCGCGATGTAGGCCCGCATGAACTCGATCTGCTGTTCCCGGTCCATGAGTTGGAATTCGATGATGTCCCGCATGGAGATCATCCCGAGGAGACGGCCGTTTTCCACGACCGGCAGGTGACGGCATCGGTGCTCCCGCATCTTTTCCATGCAGTCTTCCAGGGTATCGTCGAGGCGAGCCGTCTGCACGTTCCGGCTCATGACCTCGGCGACGCGCACCTGCCGGGGGTCCCGGCCGACGGCGACGACGCGGGTCATCAAGTCTCGCTCGCTGAACATACCGACGACCTGGGCCTTGTCATCGAGCACGGCGACGGCCCCGATGTTGCGCTCGCTCATGTATCGGGCCACGTCCAGGACGGTCCAGTCATGCCGGACGGAGAAGACCTCTTTTTGTTTTTCGATGATCTCCCGTACCCGGTGCATGACCACCTTCCTTGGTGACACCCGCCCCCATCCTTGGCGGCGCCCACCCCCATCTTAGGGAAGTTCCGGGATCAAGGCAAATCCACGGGTTCGGTCGTGGGTCTTCGGTGCTGGGTTTTGGGGAAGGACCCGACACCCCACACCAAGTCCCCTTGCGTTTTGCATCTCACATCCTGCATGTTCATACCCTGCATCTCCCGCTTGGAGCGGAACGATGATGCGGTCCATCCCTTACGAAACCCTGCAAGTCGAGGCTGAAGGCCCCGTCATGCGGATATGGCTGAGCCGACCCGAGGCCCGCAATGCCCTCAACGACCGGATGATCGCCGAGTTGACGGACTGCTTTCAGGCCCTCGCGGCGGACCCGGCCGTGCGGGTCGTTCAGCTCGGCGGTCGGGGCCCCGTGTTCTGCGCCGGGGCCGACGTCGAGTGGCTCCGGCAGTCGGTCGAACTGACCGAGGAGCAAAACCGCCGGGACGCCCAGACATTGGCCGACCTGTTAAACCTGATGAACCAGACCCCGCAGGTCCTGATCGTCCGAGCCCACGGGGTCGCCGTCGGCGGGGCGATGGGCCTGTGCGCCGTCGGAGACATCGTCGTGGCGGCTGAGGACACGAAGTTCGGCTTCACCGAGGTCCGGCTCGGGATCGCCCCGGCGATCATATCGTCCTTCGTATATCGGAAAATCGGGGAAACCTACATGCGTCGGTATTTCCTGACGGGGGAACTCTTCTCGGCGGATGTAGCGAAGGCCATCGGCCTCGTCCACGAGGTCGTCCCGGCCGAGGCCCTGGACGGGCGGGTTCGGGAGCTGACCGAGGCCGTCTTGGCGGCCGGGCCGCAGGCCGTCCGGACGACGAAGGCCCTGACGGGTCTCGTCACCCGACTCCCCTTCGAGGCGGCCCTGTCTTTGGGCGTCGATACGACCGCCCGGCTCCGGGTGTCGCCCGAGGGTCAGGAGGGCCTGCGGGCCTTCCTGGAGAAGAGGAAGCCCCAATGGCCGTCATGAAAGGATGGGCAGGTCGGCAGATGGGCAGTCGGCAGGGGGAAGGAAGGGAGTAGAGCAATAGGGCAACCAAGCAGTACGGGATGTGGGTGGTAGGGACCTCTTGAACCTATTTGGCCTACTGCTCTACGACCCCTTTTGGGGAAACCCTCATCCGACGGGATTGGGCAGGCGGGCGATCTGGAGGACGTCGGCTAAGACGCCGTACGCCGTATGCTCGGGCGTCGCCCGGGCCCGTTCGACGAGGGCCAGGGGAGCGATCGAGTCGGACTCGATGCACAGGAAGGCCTCCGTCTCCTTCGTCTGGGCCAGGGGGTCGTAGAAGGGGACCTCTTCGGGTCGGACGGAGGCCTGAAGGGTCCCGTCCGGCCGGCGTTGGGCCCGGCAGACGAGTTTAATGCGGTGGCCCCGGTCGAGGGCGGCCCGCAGGTCCGCCGGGGAGACGCCTCGGATGCCCGTACGGTCCACGTCCGTCGGCTTTAAGTCGGCGTCCATCCAGACGTTGGCCAGGATACAGACCTTGACGGCGGCGTCCCAGCCGTCGATGTCGTGGGAGGGGTCGGCCTCGGCGATGCCGATGGCCTGCGCCTGCCGGATGGCCTCCTCCATCGAGGCGCCCTGCTCCATGAGGGTCAGGACCAGGTTGGTCGTACTGTTCAGGATGCCGTAGAAGCCCCGGATTTCGGCGGCCGGCAGGCCCCATCGGACCATGCTGAAGATGGGGATTCCGTCCATGACGGACGACTCGAAGAGGAGCCACCGGTTTTGCGCCCGGGCCAGGGCTCGCAATTCCCGGTAGGCCAGGGCGATGGGGCCCTTGTTGGCCGTCACGACGTGGAGACCCCGCTGGAGGGCCCGCCGGACATAGTCGAGGGCGGGCTGGCCCGTCTGGGGGTTCAGGACGCTGAGTTCCACGAGGACGTCGGCCGGACAGAGGTCTACAAAGGACACGCCGTCGGTCGGCGTCGGCTGGGCGCTCAGGGCTTTCAGGTCTCCCGCCGCGTAGGCCCGGAGCGCTTCGGCCAGGTCCAGGCCCCGGGGGTCGATGGCCGCCCCGTGGCGGGCCGTGAAGACCCCCGTCACGACGAGATGGACGCCGTAAAGACGTCGAATCCGCTCGGCCCGTTCCGTCACGAGCCGGGCCCACGCCCGGCCGACGGCCCCAAGTCCGATCAAGGCAATGCGAAGCTCGTTCATCGGACCTCCTCAAAAATCGGGCAGTTCGGCAATCCGGCAGTTCGGGAATTCGGCAGTCGGGCGATGGGGGTGCCGAGAGAGAAGAAGGGGAGAAGCCGGAAAGTCTCCCCTCAGTCCCCTACCCGCCGGGCCACCTTTCCCCATTTCCCGCAATGCCGAATTCCCGAATTCCCGGACTGCCGGACTCCCGAACGATCCCGATTCACCGCCACGGCCAGCCGGCGTAGTGGCGCAGGAAATTCTCGACGATGCGGGGTCCCTCCGAGGTCAGGACCGACTCGGGGTGGAATTGGACGCCGGCCATCGGCCAGCGGCGGTGCTCGATGGCCATGATGACGCCGTCGTCGGCTCGGGCCGAGATGACCCAGTCAGACGGCAGGCTCTCCGGCTCGACGGCCAGGGAATGATAGCGCGTCGCCTCGAAGGGGTTGGCCACGCCTTGGAAGAGCGGCGTTCCCTCGTGCGTGATCCGGCTGGTCTTGCCGTGCAGGAGCGTCGGTGCATGGACGACCCGCCCGCCGGTCGCCTCGGCCATCGCCTGGTGACCCAGGCACACGCCCAGCATCGGGATGCGGTCGCCGGCCCGCCGGATCAACTCGATGCAAATGCCGGCCTCGGCGGGGCGACCGGGGCCCGGCGAGATGACGACGGCGTTCGGTCGCAGGTCCAGGACCGCCTCGACCGAGATGGCGTCATTCCGGAAGACCCGCACGTCGGGGTCCATCTGAACCAGGAGGTGGTAGAGGTTGTACGTGAATGAGTCGTAGTTGTCGATTAACACGATCACGCGAGGGACTCCTTGGTCTCGGTGTTGGGTGTCGGGCGTTGGGTGTTCGGCCGAGACATCCGGGCGCGACCCTTCTGCAAGGCCGTGATCAAGCGGTTCAGCATCTGACCCTTGCCCTCAGCCATGTTCGTCGGAATGGAAGTAGCGGCTCGGCATAGTCGATCGACCCAGCGAAAACGTTCACTGGCCGGAAGACTCCGCGTGACTCGATAGATTTCCGAACACCCAACACCTAACACCCGATTTCCTCCGCCGCCTCCAGGAGGGCGCCGGCCTTGTGCTGGCATTCCCGATATTCCCGCCGGGGGTCCGAGTCCCACACGATGCCGGCCCCGGCCTGCACGATGAGCCGGCCGTCTGTGACGAGGCCCGTCCGGATCGTGATGCAGAAGTCCATCCGTCGGTCTGCTCCGATATAGCCGACGCCGCCGGCGTAGAATTGCCGCCGGACAGGCTCGAGCTCGTCGATGATCTCCATGGCCCGGATCTTAGGCGCCCCGGCGACGGTCCCGGCCGGGAAGCCGGCGGCCAGGACCCGCAGGGGCGGCACGCCGGGCCGGACCGTCGCCTGAACTTCCGACGTCAGGTGGAAAACGTGGGAATAGGTCTCGACTTCCATCAGGCGGGTGACCCGCACAGTCCCCGGGACGGCGACCTGACCGAGGTCGTGCCGGGCCAGGTCCACGAGCATGACGTGCTCGGCCCGTTCCTTGGCGTCCTGACAGAGTTCCTCGATGAAACGCCGGTCCTCGACCTCGTCCCGACCCCGGCGGCGGGTCCCGGCGATGGGCCGAATCCACGCCGTGTCGCCGACCTGCCGGACCAACATCTCCGGCGAGCTTCCGAATAGGACAAAGTCGCCGTAGTCCAGGTAAAACATGTAGGGCGAGGGGTTCCAGTTCCGCAGGACCCGATAAATCGGCCAGGGGTCCCCCGACCAGGGCCGCTCAAACCGCTGGGACAGGACGACCTGAAAGATGTCGCCCTCCCGGATGTAATGCCGGGCCCGCTCGACCATCGCCGTAAAAGCCTCCAGGCTCAGGGTCGGCTCGGCCCGAAAGTCGGCCCGCGGGTCCCGCCGGGGGAGCAGAAGCGGAGGCGGGACCCGGGACCACGGGTCCTGCCACGTCCAGGGGTCCCGGCTTCGATGCCACCAGTGGTGCATGACCCGCTGACGGTGGTCAAAGACGACCAATTGACCCGGAAATACGAAGGCAAAGTCGGGGATGGCCAGTGTCCGGGGATGTCGGAAGGCGACCCGCTCAAACCGCTGGGTCATCTCATAGGCGACGTAACCGTACCAGCCCAGGAAGTGCCGGGTCGGCCAGGCTTCCGTCAGGCGGGTCTCGAACCACTGTCGGCTGACCCGCTCGAATAGGGACCAGGTCGGGTCCTCGGCCTCGAAAGAGCCAGCGAGGGTCGCCAGAGGGTCGCCGGCGATGATGGAGAACCGGGCGATCTTCTCAGGCCCCTCGGCGCTCTCCAAGAGGAAGACCGGCGGGTCGGCCTGCGTACGGACGAGGGCATACGCCACAGACGGAGATAAGTAGTCGGCATGATAGACCCGGGACGCCCAGGCTTGGGGCTCGGACCATTCGGCCATGCGCACTCCGACGTCGGCCACCGCCTCCGTCCCCATCGGACCCCACTTGGACGTTGAGGATTCGGTCTTGGGTGTAATCGGCAGATGGGCAGGTCGGGAGACTGGCGTCTATCCTCGGAACACCGGGCGTCATGCCGGGGTCCCCCTGTCCGGACACCGGCCGTCATGCCGGGGTCCAGCGATCCCAACGCCCGCAGTGATGCTGGCGTCTATCGCATAGGGGGGATCATCCCTCACTTATCAGAGTCGTTCGGTTCGTGAAAACCCGCATGGATTCGGCTTTTTCGACCCTTCGGGAAGGACGGTTTTTCAAGCTTTGGCAGATAGGCAGTTCGGCAGATGGGCAGATGGTCCCAAAAGCCCTGGGGCTGATCCTTGCCCACCCGGCTTCTATCTGCCTATCTGCCGACCTGCCCATCTGCCGGATGCTTGAAAAATCGTGCTTCCCGGGGGATGGGAAAGGTTATCCTGACGCCATTCTCACGAACCGAACGGCTCTGTTAAACCGACCCCTGAGACCCGACACCTACGCCTTACTTCTTCGGGACCACGATGATCGTGACCGTCACGACGTCCTGGTACGGCCCGACGGCCACGTCCTGGCCGGCCGGAAGTAAGGCGTAGACCGTCTGCGTACAAGGCTTCGGCTTGACGACCTGCTCACAGGTCCTCGTCGCCGTCCCCGACGTTCCGTCCCCCCAGATGGTCGTCATCGTCGGGTCCGTAAACAGGTTGTAATTCAGGCGGTCCGGACGGGCGACGTGCTTCATCTGCCGGGGGTTGAAGCTCCCCGAGTGGGCGCTCGGCCCGATTTGAATGATGACGTCCGGGGGCGGCGCCATGTCGCAGTCGACGGTGATCGTCCCCGTGGCCGTGCGGGGCGTCGAGCTAAAGACGTCATACGACCCAAAGCTGATGTTGGTCGCCGTGACGGAACACTGGGCCCCGGCCGACCGGACGCCCACGGCGCATACGAAGACGACCCATACGAAAACCCCCTTCCTACCGGACCTCACAGACGACTTCTCCCAGGTCCACGATGGTCTCGCCTTCCCTTCGTCTCTGTTATCAGAGCGGTTCGGTTGGGAGAAATGCGGTTCCCATCCGGGAAGGTGGCCCGGCCATCTCGATTTTTCAAGCTTCCTCCGGATGACCCGGCCATGACGGGCGGTACATGCGGAGGACGCCCGCAGGACGGCGGGCTCTCTCCGGAAGCCACCGCCATGACGGCCGGTGTGCCGGGGATAGACGCCCGTCGCCCGACCGGCCGACCTGCCCATCTGCCCACCTGCCCATCTGCCGACCTGCCCACCTGCCGAATGCTTGAAACATCGTGCTTTCCGGGGGATGGGAAAGATTGTTCTGACGCCATTCTCACGAACCGAACGGCTCTGTTATTCTCCGTTCGACCCGACGGGCAAGGCCAGTTCGACTTGCTCGCCCGTGGCTTCGTTAACGACCATCAGGCGCCCCGTTCCTTCTCGCCGAAGCTGTTCATTGGCATTCAGAAGCTCAATCCCATAGACGGTCCCGTCCGGCGCCATATCGATAATCAACTCATCACTGATTTGAATTGTATCGACACCCTCGACGGGCTCTTCTTTAAAACGGATGTATGCAATATTATAACGCGGGTCGTAAGTCAGCCGCATGGATGCCCCCTGCATCTTGTGGCATCGTCCTTAAAAATAGCGGGCGATGACCGTAATGACCATCCAGGCTCCGCCCTCTTGAACAGCAAAGACCTCGACCTGCTTGACGCGATTAGGACTTACGCAGTTGCCTGCGCTTCCCCCTGTGTCCGGGCGGCCGGCCGCCGACCCGGGCGTCGGCCGTCCGGCCCGACCCGGACAGGAAGGGGGCG